>JACRDE010000263.1 GCA_016212935.1 Desulfomonile tiedjei
CAATAGGCTCCGGCATGTTGCCCATTGCCATGAAGGGCAGAGCGCCGCCAGCGGCCACTGCTGCAAGGAAGTCCGGATTGTCGCTCACATGTGCCATCGGCCCCTGAACGATGGGAAATTCCGTCCCGTGGCCTTTGCAAATGGCCGACTCGCCAGTGAACGGCCAATCCAAGAAGATTTGGAAAAGACGTTTGTCGAATTCCTTTAATACGGCCTCAGCAGAACCGAATTGTTCGGCAAACTTTTTCGCAGTGACTATATCCTCTGATAGAGGTAATAGCCCCCCACCTGAATCCGGCGCGGACACTGGTGCCTTCAGCGCTGAATCGAGCCGTTCTCGATAAGTGGCAAAGTCATCAGGCGTGAGAGAATCCTCGAGTCTCTTCAGTTCCCGCACGATCTTCGTGCCGACGCGAGAATAAACACGTAGCGGCGAACCTATGATCTCGGCCAAGAGTGACGTTGCAGGCATGCTCAAAGTGCGCAGAAAAGTCTGTAACGCCGAATCAAGACCTGATTCCGAAGTGAGCAACAGGTGCACGTCCAAAACAACACCTGAAGCGCCTGCAGCCAATGCTCCTGCAGCAGTTCGAAAATCAATGCCTCCCTGGAGATAAACCGGAATGTCGGTCTTCCTGAGGATTTCCTGAAGCAAAACCATGCCGTTCGTCTCGCTCACCCAGCCGGGACCCTCGTTGCCTCTCGCTACCACGGCAGACGCTCCGGCATTCGCGGCGACCACTGCCTGATCCGCGCTGGCAACTTCCACCATAACGGGGATCGAAAGCCGCGACAACGCGCCTGAGTCCAGGCTCGATAGACTGTCGACATCTTCCAGAGCAATCAGGGCAGCAGCTACGCCGGGCTCAGACGAGAATCGTTCGATATCCTGAACCAGAACCCTGACTCCATGAGCGATGCCTGGAGACACCTTGAAAGTCGATGGACCGGAAGTGACGTGATCCACTATGCCAAGCCCTCCAGATCGCGAAACCTTCTCAATCAGACCTGAATCCGCATTCAACGGCGGATTTACATAAAGAACCGGCACCTTCAAATCAGCTAGCAATTTCATGAAAACACCTTAAAAGAGTTTGCTTTCTAGATTTTTTCCGAAGGAACCACGAAACCATAGAAGAGCACCTCCTTCACCGTTTCTATTTCGGCTAGAAGAGAACTCTCGGCCCCGTCGTGCAGCCATTTTTGGATGACACCGTTAAGAAACCCGATGATCCCGTAGAACACCGTGAAATAGTTCATTTGCTTCAGGCGGCCGCTGCGGGAAGCTTTCCAGCAGCGCCTCTTAAGACCCGGCAGTCCTAGTATCAGTTCGCTTATGAACTTTTCGGAGAATTCCCTGCCGAATTCCTTATGTTCCTGGATTATTACCTTAAAAAAAGCGGAATTTTTCTCAAAGAAGCTTAAATACATCCTGATAACGCTTTCGATTATTTTAAGGATGTCCTCTTCCCGACTGAGATCCTGCCTTGCCAGCTCCACGAATTCGGTGATTGTGGACTCCTTCAGGGCATTGAAGAGGCCTTCCTTGGTGCTGAAGTACCTGTAAACCGTGCCCTTGGCTATGCCTGCACGCTCGGCTATGGAATCTATGGTGCAAGCATGGAATCCCTTGTCGGAAAATTCCTCGAGGGCCGCGTGTAGAATCCTGGACCTCGCGTCTTTATGCTTTTTGCGCTTTGATTTCTCTGGGTCGGGTGGCCTACGTAGTGTCTGGAAAAGCAGATCTTCCAGAAGATTGGCCCGCGGAATCCGCGCGGAGTCCGCAGCGTCCAGAACACAGCGGTAAAACTCCCTGGTGAGCGCGTCTGAGTATATGGGGGAATTGGACAGAGCATCGGAGGCCTTTTCAACAAAAAGCAACACCAGTTCCTCGGGAGACATGTCTTCCCCGGGACCTTTTTGGAGCTCCGTTTGGAGGATTTTTATCAGTCCAGGGATTGCAAACGCGTCCTTGTGAACCTTGGTCTTGGAGATGACAGCGGCTATTTGGTTTTCCAGATCTTGCATTCTTTGTGCTCGGGCGAAGTTTGGTTACTTAAAATACAATAGTCAGTCACGCTAAACGGATGACTGACCGGTGAGTCACAATTATGTTTTAATGAACTCGTACGTGTTGTGTCAAGATTTTTTGTCTGCCAACGCAGATCAGGCTCAAGGCGCACATCGCGACCAGTGCCGAAATACCATTGATTTCAGTGACATCGTGAAAGGAGGACCAAATGTGAGAAAAGGGTTAGACGAATCGAATAGGATGCGGCAAAAGGATAGGGAAGAAAATGGGGCTAACTTGGTCTAGATGAGAGGCCTACCGTTGCGAAGTCGAAGTGAAAGCTCCTATTGGAACTTTCACTTCAATGGTGCGGGATTACATTCCGGGCCTGTAGATGAATACGTAATCTTCGTCGTTGATATCTACGGATATTGTTCCTCCTCTTTTCTCGGCATACACCAACCATGTCGGCTTGCTGGTGTCGCAGCAGATAACGTCAGGTGAGAATCTTCTCGCGCTCCTGTCGAACCAGGCAAGAAGCATCGGGTCTCCATCAATTCTGTTAGCTTCATGATCTGCTAAGGCTCTGGCTTCACTGAAATTCAGCGAGCGATCGGTTCGAATCTCCATCGGCTGGTCGAGCATATTTTTCGTCACATCCAAGCAACTAGTCATAGCTACACCTTCCAATCAATTCTCTACGCGCTCTTCGGCTTCTTCTCGAAATCCGATACAGCACAAGCCGAAGCAGCCAGCGAAACTTCTCTCTTCGAAATGAATGTACGCACTGATTCTGTATTTTCCAAATTTCCGAGAATTATGTTCAGTCTTATCCAGGGTTATGCTCAGGGATGCCCGCTCCGCGGAAGGGACTCCTTGGCGATCGTCTGAAATATCTGTTTGTGCAATCCATGACGCCGAAATAGGGAATGGTGGGCAGTTGGCCAGATGAGTCGAAAAAAATTTTCTCGAGACTCGGAACTTTTGTCGAACTGACGCATCTTAATTCCCATTACCTTTCAGGTAAACCACCAACCTTCATTGAAGCAATCGCAATTTAGGGCGAGCGCTTCAACCCTTCCATCCCGGTGCGGGCAATAAAGTCCGTGTCGAGCCGCAAGAAAAGCTTTATTCCTGGGTATTCCGTATGTAATATAGCTCAGCTGCCTTAAGGGCCGTTACCCGTCTCGCGACCGCAACTGCCATCGACAAAAGGTTTCTCGTTCATATCGCCAATAAAAAATCTGTCTTGTCTTAGGTGGGGGAACGCCCGTTATTGGGTAATCAGTCTTAAGATATCGCGCGGCTCTTTCACGAAAAGGCTCGCGGACATCAGAACGGGAGAGAGGTCACTCTTTCCTCGCATTTAATATCAGGAAGAATGCTGAACACAGCATCCTTAAGAAAATTCCTTCACGATCCTGAGGAGACACAAGATATGAATAGATCGTTGGAAATGTTCTGCGGCGCCATGATGGTTTTGTTCCTTCTTGCGGGAACGATCGAATCTGAAGCAGAAGACGCAAAGGTGATCATTCGTGTAAGGGGCGCTGACAGCGTTGCCGGTCGTGTTGAGAAGATCACGAAAATATTCTTGAAAGATCACCCCGAATATAATGTGATCGTGAGCGGCGGGGCAAAGGACATAGGTTTGGGGGCTCTGTATGACAAAACCGGCGAAGTGGCGATGGCGCCACGGAAGATAACAGAGGCGGAAAAAAAAGAAGCCGCTGGTCGAGGGCTTCAATTGGAGGAACGTCTTATCGGTTACGGAGGTATAGCGATAATTGTTAACTCCTCGAACCCTTTGAGCGAACTCTCAGTCGAGCAGATTCGCAAAATACTCGAAGGGGGATTCACAAGCTGGGCACAGGCCGGTGGATCTGAGAGCCCGATAGAGGTGGTGAGTCCGAGTCCCAACATTCACGCCGGTACGATTCACTTTGTCGTCCACGATCTTCTCGAGAACCATCCTATCGCCAGTTCGGCCGTAAACGTTGGGTCGTTCGATTCAGTGATAAAGAACGTTGCCAACAACAAATCCGCCATAGGATTCACCAGAGTTAGGGACGTCGAATCCCGCCACGGTGAAACGGGTATCAGAGTGTTGAAAGTGAAAAAGGACGCCGATTCTCCGGCTGTTCAACTTTCCAGGGCTGCGATCGCGGACGGGGTCTATCCTCTAAGGCGCCCGTTTTTCCTTTACTACGATCGGAAGGCATCGCCAGAGATCAAGAAATATGTGGATTACGTAGTGTCAAAAGGCTGGGGTCCCCAAAGAATCGAATAGAACAGCAGTAAGCCTGGTGGAGAGCCGAACGCTGGGACAATTTGAGGCTGTTTCAAACACGTACCAGTGCCTGGAATGGCAACACGATTGTCAGTAATGCCTCGATATTGAGAAAGCCTCATTTGCCAAGCCTTCAGTTCGACGCAGAAAAGAATTAGGGCGGGCCGCTGGCCTGCCCTGGTCAGCTTCCAATGCGCAGCAACATAGCAACTTCGTTTGCGGATCAAATAATTGGGCATAGCTACTGGCGCGCGCGGGCGGTTATCGTCGTACATGGAGTAATGGTCATGCGCCTATATTCACCAGGACACCCCAGATGATAATATTGAAAGCCCGGCAGTGGTGGCAATCGCTGCATCGAACATGGAAAGGGTGAAGAAATGCCGAAATATGTGTGTGAGACGTGCGACTATATTTACGACCCCGCAGTGGGGGACCCTGATAACGCGATTAAACCGGGAGTTACTTTTGAGGATTTGCCGGATGACTGGGTATGTCCCTTGTGCGGAGTGGGGAAGGACGGCTTTTCTCCCGCGTGATTCACTTTCAGGTTTGGGGTTTCCCGCAGTCTTGTATCAGTTCACAATTGTTTCTATAAGACAGGCGGTGTGCCGCCCGTGAGAAGTCGGGTTGTACCGTTCACAATGGATGAAACTTGCGCGAAACCGCAACGTCCGCTATTCTCAAGTAATATTAAGTCGATAGCATATTGGTACAAGGTTGGCCGCCCCATGCACACCGGACGGGACTTCCCTTGAACGATCTTGTCCCGGGTTCGGAAATTCGTCCTATGGGGGTATTGGTTTCAAAGCGGACTAAACTGTGCCGCGTATCCGAAATTATGGCAGGCATCTTCCCTTCGTGAAAACCTTCCCTACCAATCAGGTCAACAAGAAAGCAGACATTGACTTAAGTCAATTCAATCTTTGCTTGCGGCAGATATGATGTACCAAGGGATTAAAGAGGTTTTCCCCAGTTGTTGGCAAGGGCTTTCGGAGGCTCCCATGAAAGGCGGAAAAAGGCATAGGCAGGCAGACGACATTGCTATAGAGGATTTTCAATTCCTTATGAGAACGGAATTGTTGGAAGCCACTCCCGAAAAATTCAAGCGCGAATTGATCGCCTGCATGAAGAAGGCCTCAGTGGTCGCGGGAGAGACATTCATTGTTCAGGGAGACAAGGGTGATAGTCTTTACCTCATCCAGGAAGGCTCTTGCATTGTGAGCCTGGATAAGAATGGGCAGTCGTATCCGATTACACGGCTGAAACGTGGAGAGATAGTCGGAGAACTGGCAGTGCTGACCGGAGAAACGCGCAGCGCCAATGTTCATGCGGAAACCGATATGGCGCTGTGGGTCCTTAGCCTGGAATCATTCGAGGTGATTTCGGGCCGATGCCGTCCCCTGCTAGACTTTTTGACAGACATTTCCACTGAAAGACTCTGCAGCAGAAAGATTACCGCGGAGCGATCCATCGGGCGTTACACCATTCACGACATGTTGGCCGAAGGCGGATGGAGCATAGTCTACAGGGGTGTTCATTCATATCTCAACTTTCCTGTTGCAATTAAAATGCTCAAGCACAACATGGCGCGCGATCCGGAATTTCTGGGGAAGTTCCAAGATGAAGCCAAAATCATTGCGCAACTGAATCATGATAACATAGTCAAGGTGTACGACATCGAACATGTTTCTCGAACTGTTTTCATAATTATGGAACACCTTGAGGGCATCACTCTGCGGCATATCCTGAGGAACAAGCTAAGGCTTCCATACCCGAGAATGCTTCAGATTCTTGTGCAAGTATGCGCGGGCCTTGAATACGCGCATCAGCAGGGTATTGTGCATCAGGACGTCAAGCCTGGAAACATATTCATCGAAAATAGCGACCGGGTGAAAATCGTTGATTTCGGGTTAGCCTCGCCTATAGGGGGATGTTCGGACGACCTCCCAGGAACAGTTTTCTATATGGCGCCCGAACAAATCGAGGGAGAGCCCGTGGATGCGCGCACGGACGTGTACTCACTGGGCATAACGGCGTTTGAAATGGCTACTGGCAGACGCCCTTTTCCAGACGACGTGTGCTCTGTGCTGAAGGCTCACATAACCGAGTCAACGCCTGATCCTCGCATATTCAATCCTGATTTGCCGCCTGAGTTTGGTGCTTTCATATCAAAGGCCACTCAGAAAGATCCCGCGGCAAGATATCAGAACTGTCGGGAAGTCATATTGGACCTTACAAGATTGGCCTCGAAGGCCGGCGAAAGAGTCGCACCCGAATCCCACCCCAAAAGACGGATGATGACGCTGTTCATGTTTTACAGAGATGAATCCCAACTTGAACTGAACCAAATCATGGAGGAATTAAGCCAGCAGCTCAAGGCCCTCGGCGCGGAACTAAGAATAGCCGATTTTGAAGGCGTGTAACACCGGCCTTTGCCAAAAGGGGGTAAGAGCAACATGGTCTATATGACGTTGCGGCTGTTAGAGTCCCGTTTTCTCCAGGGGGACTTGGGGAGATTTGAGGAAATCCTGCAGTATCTCAGGCATTTGCCACATCAGATATTTTGGTAAGAATACCAACTCTATTTTGGACAGCCTCATCAAGGGCTTCCTTTGCTCGCTTCAATAGAACAGGCATTACCGTAGCGGTTCGGGAGAATTGTGTCATTCCGATGTTTACCATTGTGTCGGGAAAGGCGTCTCCCGCTATACTCAGGAGCCTCTCGGCTATTTTTCCGGCTTCCGCTGATTCTGTTTCCGGTAGCAGCACCCAGAGTTGCACTGTCTCCCCTCGCGCTGTCAAATCTGCAGACCGTAGATTTCGCTGAAAAAGGTTGATCAGGTCATCCGTTACGGCGGCTGTACGGCTGTTTTTTGTCCAGGCCACGGCCATCAGGGTAAAGACTTTATGAGATCTCCATGACCGGTTGAATTCCTTATGCAGATATTCCCGGAAGAAATGCTCGCTGTAAACTCCCTCCACTTCACTCAATAATGGAGCCCGGGATGCGGTTTCGTGGTCTAGAGCATTGGCGAGCGCAAGGGAAATCTTGTCTGCAAGCCCCTGAATAAGCACTGTATTCTTTGCATTCGCGTATCGCAGGGGATCGCCGCTTCCTAAGCAGACAACCCCCAACGGGCGCGTATTGTGAACGAGATGTGCAACTACGGCCGAACCCACATTTTCCGCTTCATCATTGAAAAAACCTCGAAGATTATCGAGGGATTGACTGCTGATGAAAAAAGGTGAGTCCCCTTCGAAGCCGCACTGGTCACACGAAATGATTCCGCCGAAATACGGCGCAGACCTTTGTAAAACATCCGCAATTTCCAGGCCTTCTACAAGACGAATCCTCACTGCGAGCAAATCGAGCGAGTGCTCGAGGTACCGCGTCACGGACTCGATGAGGCCGGCCACGGTGCGGCAGGCGAGGCCTATGCGATCGACCTGCTCCAAATTGAGGCGGATCTGCTCCAGGCGGTTCTGGGCAACCAAGATTTTCTGAAGGGACTCAGCAACCCTTTCGCTGTCGGAGCCGTCAGTCTTGATCGAGCATCCGCGAGGTGGCATGCTGTACACGAGAGAACCGTGATCCTGCGCGGAAAGTCCCTGACGCGTGGTACCTTCTGAACTAGGTACCCTTCCTGAGGATTCAATTTCAGTTGGTCGCGAACCTGCGTTGAGATTGTCCATGGGTTCCCCAGTCCGAAAGGTTTTGGTTGCCGACGGCTATATCATCGTGGCGCACAGAAGCAAGTAGAATCTGCCTCGACATCGAGCATTTTTTGACAGCCGGATTTTACTGATGAAACTCTGTCAGGCAGATGCATGAACAGTCGGGTCCGGCCGGACGGATTGGGCTGGAGCATCGCGGAAAAGACTTTCAAAACAACTGTCAAAAATGGTAATTAATAAGATTCTCTTAAGAACTGCAGAGGCGCTCAAATGGGAATATTGGATCTCATAGGTAACACCCCTCTTGTAAAAATCAACTTTCCTAACGGCTCCAACGGAGTGCAGATCCTCGGAAAACTGGAAGGTAACAATCCCGGAGGCTCTGTAAAAGACCGGATCGCCTATTACATGATTACTAAGGCCGAAGAGGAAGGCCTGCTCACGCGCGACAAGATCATCCTGGAACCCACCTCCGGCAACACGGGTATCGGGCTGTCGATGGTGGCGGCATCCAAAGGATACCGATGCCTGCTGACCTTACCGGAATGCGTGAGCCTGGAGAGAAGGAACACTCTGCGCGCTTACGGTGCCGAACTTGAAGTCACTCCGCCAGGCGAAGCTACGGACGGTGCGATCAGGAGGGCCCACCAGATTTATGAAGCCGACCCCGACAAGTACTTCTTCCCGAACCAGTTCGAAAATCCCTACAATTGGGAAGCTCATTACATGACCACTGGCATGGAAATAATAGAACAGACCTGCGGGGAACTGGACATCTTTGTCGCGGGTATGGGTACTACCGGCACTCTCATGGGGATCTCCAGAAGACTAAAAGAGCACAATCCGAAGATTCAAATTGTGGGAGTCGAACCGGTCGAAGGCCACACCATACAGGGCCTGAAGAACATGTCCGAGGCAATAGTTCCCAAAATCTACGACCCCCGCAGGCTTGACCATATCATCAGGGTCAACGACCAGCAGGCATACGACACTGCGCGATGGTTGGCACTCACCCAAGGGATTTTCGTCGGGATGAGCGCAGGGGCCGCCGTGTATGGTGCGATGCAGGCGTCCAAAGATCTCGCGAACGGCACTGTGGTGTGTATACTTCCAGACCGGGGGGATAGGTACCTGAGCACCACTTTGTTTAAATCCATTTGCGCCAAATGTCCGCCTTAAAAGAGAGCGACAGAGAGGGCAACTCGTGTTTTCTCGAGTCGAGAGAACCGCCCCGTGGTGTTGTCGTGATTCTGAGCATTTGAGCGGCGAAAAGAATCCGAATCGACGGGAAAAGGTCTAATTCCTAAAAGAACTCGTAGCAACTACCGGCGGAAGCCTTGTTTTGGTCGTAGTGAAACACCTTGGAGCTGCTCTGGTCGGGAAGCGAGAACTTTACAGTATTCTTTGAGCCTGAATTCAAGAGCCCAGCAGCGTTGATGAGCTGGAAAGCGACCAAACGACCGCGGTCGTAGACCGGTTGGGTGTCGACCACCGTGCCGTTAACGGTCCAGACAGGACGGGGAACGAAAAAAGAATACACTGGAAAGCTGCCGACGACCTCTACGGAGCTATTGATAGTTCCGCTCGGATTGCGGCATACCTTGACGCTGGTTATTTTCCATTGGCCTGAGGAATCCGCAGCGAAAACGAGGTGACAATTCAAGATTGCAGAGGAAATAAGAATGACAAGCAAAAACGTTACCGACTTCATCATGCCCAAATCCTCTTCGGCCCAGCATGCTGCGAAGGCCCAGTGGTGCGGCTTTCAAGAGCGGTCGTAGACAGCCACGTCCCCCTTTTCTAGGGACTTAATAACGGGTAATATATACCTAAAATTGTTACGAAAGACAAGAGAAGATTCTTTGAGTTAAATTTGGGTTAGATTTTCGAATGTAACGTTCCTTTGAAACGCTTTTATTCACGGTTGACTACGTGGTGATGTTCAACTAAAATTCGCTAGTTGAATCATTTCCAGAAACGGAGACAAATCATGGCCATTAGGATAGCAATCAATGGATAGGACTCATCACCGCGGAAGAAGTGCCCACTCTTGAAGGAAGAAGCCTTGGCGTAGAAGAATCAGAAATAGACAATTTCGATCACACAACTCTTAAATTTCCAACCGCC
>JACRDE010000264.1 GCA_016212935.1 Desulfomonile tiedjei
AGTATCCAGCTCCGCCAGGGTGCAGTTCTCGGCGTTGGGCATGTTCGGTAGACGAGCCATGCCCAAGAAAAAATCACATTCTCGACCGGAACGCGAGAAAAATAAACGAGCAATCGGTCAAAACTTTTGGCAACTGCTATATGCGCGAGCAACAGTAAAGTATTTCTTGAATGGATTGTTGCCTTAGCTCAGCAGAGGTTGGCCATGCGGTGGTAATTTCGTTCCTGTGTCTTGTCTCAGGGAAGCGGGCACTTACAATTGCGAGGAGTGAAGAGATGAAGCAATCTTCTCTTCGGTGGCGACGGGCATCTTGCCCGTCATTAGAATAGACAGGCGAGACACCTATTCTGAGCCAGACTACTTCTGGGTTCCAGATGAAGCTTTCAGCCGCTCCAGGACTTCCTTGGAACACTGCTTGCCCACCTGCTCAGCTTCGGAACATATCTCCTCGGCTGCCGATGTTTGCCCAAGATCAAGTAGGAGGTTCACCATGTTGTCCCGCAATCCTGGGAGATCCGGCTCGAGGCTGTAAGCCTTAAGGAATTCTTCCAGGCTCCTCTGGGGGTCACCCTTTTGAGCGTACGCGATTCCAAGCAATCTGTGAGCTTCCGGGCTTACGGCCAAAGACAGTGCCTTGTTGAGAAGGTTCACGGAAAGATCTAGATTCTCTTCACGGCTCAGCAGTATCGAGGCCATGTGTACATACGGATTTGGGAAAAGAGGGTCCAACCTGTTTGCTTTCTCGAATTCTTCCAGCGCCTTTTGCCAGTCACCCAGCCTATAGTATGAGATTCCCAGATCAGTCCTCAGCATGACATCTTTCGGAGATAACTTGACTGACTCCTCCAAGAATTTCACTGCACCAGGATAATCTCCTTGCTCGCGCAGCATTACCGCCAGCATGGTACGGGCCCCTGAATTTGAGGGATTGACCTCGAAGGCTTTACTGAACATTTCCCAGGCTTTCCCTTTGTCACCCATGGCCCTGTATGTCCTACCCATGTTCATGTATGCAATATCCAGATTGGGAGAAAGCTCGGCGGCCTTCTCAAAGAAATGCAGGGCTTTCTGGTTCTCGCCCCTTTTCATGAGCACTGACCCGTAGTTGTTGTATGCAGCTGCAGAAGTCTTGGTTATTGCCAGGGTGGCTTCCCATAAAGCTCCAGGATCTCTCCACAAGAAAGTCTGCTTGATGGACAGTACCGCCAGCGCACACACTACAACGTAAAGAATGACCGTAAGAGCTTCACCCCTCCAGCTTGCTTCGCCAAGCCATCTCAGGAAAGCCTGGGCCAAGCATGAAAAAACTATCACTATCCCCACCATCGGGAGGTACATGAAGTGGTCTGCCACGAAAGAGTGGCCCATGTGACCGAAAGGAACCAGGCCGGCGACAGGCAATATGTTGATCAAGAAAAAAAGCAGGCCCCAGAGAATTACGGGATCGATCCTCTTGCGGAATTTCGCAATCAAGCCAGCGATTACCGCCAGTGCGGCGAACAGGCCAGAAAAAAGCCACACATGCCCGGTTATATCCCATCTCGGGTACACGGGCACCAGGCCTACGGGATAGAACAACTTACCCACGTAAAACCAAATTGCACCTGCAGCAAGCAGAGGTCTATATTCCCAATCAGGTAATACGCCCGGATAGGATATCTCCGTAGCAACCACGTAAGTCCCCCAGGCTGCGGCGAGAAGAAACATTACGGCGATCAGGCCGCAGGATGAGACGCGGCTGACTTTTCCTCCGGAGACTACAAGTAGCCAAACAGCCATTGTGGCTGGAAGTGTCACTGCCACAGGCTTGGACAATAGCCCGCCAATTAAAAACAGCACCGCCAGAGCAAAATTCGCCCGTTTGTCCGTATCGAGGAATTTCAGGAACACAATCAGAGCGCTCAAATAGAAAACAGTGCACAGCAGGTTTTTTCTTTCGGCAATCCAAGCTACCGTGCCCACTTGAACCGGATGAATGGCAAAAATGAGAGCCCCTATCAACGCTGCTTTTCGACTGTTACCAATGTATGTTAGGAGATAGAACACCAATAAGGCGTTGATAACATGATAAAACACGTTCATCGATTTGGAGATCCATGGCTGCGGCTCTTTACTGTCGGGCAACATCGCCTGTTCGGCCATGAGACTCAGGAAATGAAGTGGATGATAGTAGGCTACTTTGGTGTATTTGAGGTCAAAGTCGGTAACGATCCGCCACGCGCGATCCAAACCGGGTTTCCAGATTGCCTTCACGTGCTTGGGATCGTCCCAATTCGCGAAATCCTGATTAATAATGGGCAGATAAACAGCAACCGTTATAACTATGATCAGGGAAACAGCTATTAATCGGTCTTTACCGGCCGAATTTGATGGATCATCCGAAGTGCTCAAGGATTCCGCTCCCAGAAAGGAAAGCCTTTCTGCTGCCATTTTTTCGGAAGGCCTGGGTCCGCTTAGTTACGAAAGCCTGTGCTTGTCATTCTCCTTCCTTTTGAGGCTGTGTCTGGACTTTTGCGGGATCGGGCTTTTCCCCAGAAACCGGTGTACTCCCCGGTTCAGGAGACTTCGCGTCCAGCTTCTCGGGTGTTGGTCCATTGCTTGAGGATTCGTCAGCCGACTGGTTTTCGGCCTTTTGTTCCTCGGCCTTTGGCGGCCTGTCCTCAACACTAACGGCTCTGTTGAAGAGCTCGAAGGATCTCTCGCCGGTCTTTCTGTTGAAGAAGTCGAAGAAGCAGTCAGGGCCGGACTCCTTTATGTAAAGCAAGATGTCGTTGTCTTTGTGTTTCATTTTGAGGGGCTCTTCCCAGAGAAACTTCTGGGTGTCGAAGAATGACTTCTTCAAGGCCTGGATTTCGTCTTTCTCGGCCTGCTTGATATTGAAGCGTATCAAATAAAGCCGATCCTTTTCCGTGAATTGGAACAACAGATCCTTGTAGTGAGGATTCTCAGAGGGTATCCATATCACCTTGGGTCTGCCGCCTTGATCGCTAGAGTTGTCCATGGAATGAGTTCCCGAAGGAGAGATCTTTGCGATTACCGC
>JACRDE010000256.1 GCA_016212935.1 Desulfomonile tiedjei
TACAGGACGCGGCCTGCGGCCGCAACCAAACTTCGTCCGATTTCTCTCATAGAAGCAGTAAGTTACATCGATCGCAATCCAACTTCTTCTCGAGAAAACAAGAAATCGAACGTTATTAATAAGAAGTGCCTCCCCGATTTCACATATTTGAAATCGAAATGGTATTAGGACCGGCAAGACGCCCGTCGCCACCGAAGAGAAGATTGCTTCATCGTTTTACCCTTCGCAATTGTAAGTGGCCCGCTTCCCTGAGACAAGACACAGGAACGACATTTCCGCCGCATGGCCAACCTCTGCTGAGCTAAGGCAATAATCCATTCAGAAAGAAAAGTCCCCAGATATTACTGCCTTGTAAGCGCATTGGTATTAATCGATTTCGCCGAATAGATCCGTGCCGTGGAATCCGGTAATTCGGACTTGGTGAATTGCACCGGCTACTGCGTGTCCCGAGGTTATGTACAGGACTCCATCCACTTCAGGGGCTTGGTCCCAGGTACGGCCCTGCAGGAGCAGTTCGGATTCTTCGGAAATTCCTTCAATCAGGCTCTGGTGGATTGACCCCACTTTGGAAGCCAGACGTTTTTCCATAAACCGCGAATGTATGCTTCTCAATTCGTCTGCCCTAGCCTGTTTCTCTTCAGCTGGCAACGGATCCCCAAGATGAAACGCCCGGGTACCTTCTTCGGGCGAATAGGGGAAAACGCCCACGTGCTCAATTTCATACGCCTCAACAAAGTTTCTTAGTTCCTGAAAATGCTTGTCTTGTTCTGTCGGAAACCCTACCATCAAGGTGGTCCTCAGCACCAAGTCCGGGATTTCCTTTCTGAGTGTTTCCACGAGTCTGCGGATTCGGTCCCCCTTCCATGGCCTTCCCATAGACTTGAGCACCACGTCTGAAATATGCTGAAAAGGTATATCAAGGTATGGCAGTATCTTATCTGAATCACGAATTATGGTGTGCATTTCGCGCGACACTCCCTGGGGATGGAGGTACATCAGACGTATCCATTTGATTCCATCGAGTGTCGTCAACCGTTCCAGGAGTCTCAGCAGGGCGTTTTTCTCACCACGATCCACGCCATAGGCGGTGGTGTCCTGTGCCACAAGTACGAGTTCTCTCACCCCTCCTGACGCCAGGAAAGCTGCCTCTTGTTCAAGTTCCTCGCAGTCACGACTCGTCAACGGCCCGCGGATAGAGGGTATGGTGCAGTAGCTGCATTTCTTGGAGCAGCCTTCGGCTATTTTTAGATACGCGTAACCCGGAGTGGTAAGGATTCTGCCTGAACCTGCGGCAAGACCGGGCGCAATTCGCGGGGATGGCCGGTCTGCTAGCAATTCTGGCAGTTCGCCGATTCGATCCGGCGTGAGAAACAGATTCGCCTCGGGCATCGACTGTTTCAGGTCTTCCTTATATCGCAGGGGCAGACAGCCGGCGACGACGAGGAAAGCGGCGGGGAATTCTGAGCGCACATCGAGTATCGTGTCGACGGACTCTTCAACCGCGGGCTCAATAAAAGCGCACGTATTGATTATTATTGTTCCCGCGGACTCAGGGTCGTCGGTATATGAATAGCCTCCAGTGGACATGACTGAGAGGATTCGCTCGGCGTCAACTCTGTTCTTGGGGCATCCAAGACTTACGAGATAGAAGCGTTTATTTTTTTTCACTGTCGTCGAAAAAGCCTTTTGATGAGGGTACTACGCGAAGCGGGGTTCCCGTGGCCTCGAAGCGTGAATCAGGGAGAAAATCCACAAAGGTTATTGCGGAAAGATCGAAGCGGTTATAATTTCCCAGTGCATCGTAAATAATGGCTCGCTTGACCGTGAAGACGTTCGCGTCTATACCCAGGACTATTCTGTAAGTGCTTCTGGGGTTGAGTGCGTCGGTCAATTCCAGGAAGACCACGTTATCTTCCTTGTCCATCGACTTTTCCGGAAAAGCCACCGAAAAATTTCGATCAAGATTTCCTATGTTTGCAAAAAAGCCGAAAAAATGTTCCACGTTCATCTCCGGAGGCACTTCTCCCTGCGCGGCAGTGCCGTCTTCCGGGAAATAAATGGAGTAAGACTTTCCTTTGACGACCACTTTCTGTAATTCCGGATATTCCACGTCCAATGATATCGACCCCGGCTTCTTCACGTACATGATTCCGGTGAACCTGTCCCTGAGGTCCATTGCTTGATTGACCGTCAGTTGGTCGAATTTTGCCTTGAAACAACAATTCCGAGAATATGCTTCCTGGACTTTCTTGACCACCTGTTCAGGTGTTTCCGGTGCCTGCTCGCCGGAAACAATTTCCTGGCCGCAAAGCATCAACAAGAAAAACAAGACCGACAAAATCTTCATGAATGAGCAACCCCCGCGAGCTTAGAGAGTTCTTGCGCCAGAACAGGTATTCTGAACTCATTCGCCGGGATAGGACAGCCCGCAGAGCGAAGATCGCTAACCAGCACGGCTATCTCCGGCAGCATTTCTCGCATGTTCGGGTCCCTCCCCAAGCAGCGGCACACGTCATCCGGGGATCCGAAAGCTGCGATCTTGCCCTGGTTGAGTACCAACATGTAATCAAGTAGAGGTAGAAAAGGCCCCATGTCGTGAGATACCACTATAATAGTCTTTTTCTTGCTGTTTTTCATCTTGTGGAGCACTTCAACCAGATCGACCACCGACCGGGGATCAAGTCCCACAGCGGGTTCGTCCAACACCAGGACTTCAGGGTCATTAACGAGAATTCCGGCCATGGCAACTTTTCGCTTGTCCCCTTCCGAAATGGACGAGGGGCTTCGGTCGCCTAATTCTTCGAGATTCAGTCCCACCTGGCGGGCCGCCAGCCGAGCCCTTTCGAGGATCTCATCTTCGGACAGTCCCGAAAAGCGCCTCAGCACAAACGATATATCGTTGAGGACCGTGTCCTCGAACAGTTGGCGTTCCGGTCTCTGGAAGACTACCCCTATTTTGAGCGCAAGTCCGGTGCCGAAGGATTTTGTGTCCGTTCTATCAATCAAAACCTTGCCGCTGGTAGGATAAAGCAACCCGTTGAGATTCTTTATCAGAGTCGTCTTGCCCGAGCCTGTGCCCCCAAGTATGCCTAGAAAACCACCGCCGTCAACGCTGAA
>JACRDE010000257.1 GCA_016212935.1 Desulfomonile tiedjei
GATTGACGAGGCGTACAAAGAGTACGTTCGGGATCCGGATTGTCCCGAAGGGATTGACTACATTGGCAAGCACCTTCCTGTGCTCGTACTGAGGACTTTCTCGAAGGTATTCGGTCTCGCCGGATTTCGCGTGGGTTACGGCCTTGGGGAGCCATGGCTGATCGAATTACTGAACAGGGTCAGGCCTCCCTTTAACGTGAATTCCTTAGCTCAGTGGGCAGCTTTGGCCGCTCTCGAAGACAAAGAGCACCTGGAAAGCACTTTGAGGGTTACTGGCGAGGGCATGCAATATCTCACAAGAGAGCTTCGCAATCTCGGATTGGAGACCATTCCGTCCGAGGCTAACTTCATCACCTTTTGCACCGGTTCCGAAGCCAGCGCCATATATGAAGGCTTGCTTCGGGAAGGAGTAATAGTGCGCCATCTCAAGTCCTTCGGGATGGAAAGATGCATACGTGTTACTATCGGCAGGGATTGGGAGAACAGGCGATTTATCGAGGCGTTAAGTAAAGTATTGAAGGTCGCGTGAGCACTGTTTTCAATTCGCGTTAGTTATACTTATAGACCATGCGAGATTGTACCCAAGAACATATTGTGATAGCCATTGACGGTCCAGCAGGGGCAGGCAAATCCACAGCGGCCCGCATTCTGGCCAAGAAACTCGGTTTCTTGCTATTGGACACCGGAGCGCTATACAGAGTGATGGCCATGCACTTGATGCGCAACGGTGTTGATCCTGAACAGAGTCAGGGTCCGATTCCAGCGGAGGCTCTGCATGGGATCAATTTCAGTATAGAACCGGACGTCGCCTCCATGAGATTGTTCTTGAACGGAGAGGAAGTAACCCATCTGATCCGCGACGAACAAATTGGAATTGCTGCATCGAAATTCTCTACAAGACCTGAAGTGCGAAAGGCCCTTTTGGAAACACAACGGTCCGCAGCGGAAAAATGCAGTCTTGTGGCTGAAGGACGTGACATGGGTACGGTGGTTTTCCCTCACGCGAAAATAAAGTTTTTCGTGACCGCAGATGTGGAGGAACGATCACACAGGCGCTGCCTGGAGCTGTTGGGACGCGGACAAGAGGCGAATTTTCATCAAGTGCTTGAAGACATGCGCGCACGTGATCTTCGAGACCGGACCCGACGTGAGGCCCCACTCGTACAGGCCGAAGACGCCATTTTCATAAATACCACGAACCTGAACCCTGAACAGGTGCTGGAGCTGATGGTATCGCGAGTAAAGGAGCTGGGTTGTTTCCTCGAATGAGCATAATCAGGCCGATTAACAGCTGAAATTTAATCCACATCTGAAGACCCGCTGGAAAATAATGCTTTGACCATAAGTTTTTCTTGTCAGATTTCCGCAGAATGAGTATATATAATAGATTATCCTTCGTTGATCCTAAACGCGGGAAAAAGAGTCCGGGGGTGGCTGGATGGAAAACTTGGAAACCCAAACCAACAACAACTTTCTTACTGACGAGGGCGAGCAGGAAATGGCCCGAGAAGAAGATTTTGCCGAGCTTGTGGAGAGCAGCTTCCACAAGGTGCAGGAAGGCGAAGTCGTAACCGGCACGGTTGTTCAAATTACTTCGGATTACGTGATGGTCGATGTAGGCTCGAAATCCGAGGGACAAATCCCTGTTGAACAGTTTACTGACGAGCGGGGGGAACTCACCGTTAAAGTCGGGGACGAAGTACAGGTCTTTCTGGAAGATACGGAGGAATCATCAGGCGAGGTAAAAATCTCCAAAACGAAAGCGGACAAAATCCGCATCTGGGAAGAAATCGCCTCTGTTTGCGATACCGAGAAGACGATCATTGGCAAGGTGGTGGCGCGCGTTAAGGGCGGACTGCAAGTAGATATTGGAGTGCCTGCCTTTCTTCCCGGCTCACAGGTAGACCTGCGTCCTGTGAGGAATTTTGAGAAGTACATTGGAGAAAATTTCGAATTCAATGTGCTCAAATACAACAGAAAACGTGGAAACATAGTGCTTTCGAGGAGGCCTTTGCTGGAGAAGCAAAAAGACGAACGAAAGAACATGATACTCCGGACAATGGAAGGTAGCGGCCTCTTTACCGGCACGGTTAAGAACATAACCGATTATGGAGCTTTCATAGACCTTGGCGGCATCGATGGACTCCTGCACATTACTGACATGTCCTGGGGCAGAATAAATCATCCCGCAGACGTACTCAAAGTCGGCGATCAGATTCAGGTCAAAGTCCTCAAGTTCGATCAAGACAAGGAACGCGTTTCTCTTGGTCTGAAACAGATTCAGCCTGATCCCTGGGCAAATGTTGAAGAGCGCTACCCCATTGAATCGCAGTGGTCCGGCAAAGTGGTCAGCATTACTGACTACGGAGTGTTCGTAGAGCTGGAAAAGGGCGTTGAAGGGCTTGTCCACATTTCCGAAATGACCTGGACCAAGAAACCCAGGCATCCCTCCAAGGTGGTGCAAGTCGGCGAGGAAGTCGACGTGATGGTCTTGAACGTCGACAAAGACCAGAAAAGAATTTCGCTTGGTATGAAGCAACTAAAGCCTAATCCCTGGGACGTGATAGCACAGAGATATCCTGAAGGCACAAAAATTGAAGGTAAAATACGAAACGTCACTGATTTCGGTATCTTCGTGGGGATAGATGAAGGCATTGACGGACTAGTTCACATCTCAGACATCTCTTGGACTCAGAGAATAAAGCACCCCGGCGAAATATACAAAAAAGGACAGACCGTCCAGGCTGTGGTTCTGAATATTGATAAAGATAACGAGCGGTTTTCCCTCGGCATAAAGCAAATGCACGACGATCCGTGGGAATCCATTCCCGATCGTTATCCGCCAGGAGCCAAGGTGCATGGGAAGGTCACTTCTGTTACCGATTTCGGGGTCTTTCTGGAGATCGAGGAAGGCATTGAGGGAATGATTCATGTGTCTGAACTCTCAAAGGAGAGGGTAAATTCACCTGCTGATTTCACCAAAGAAGGTGAAGAACTGACGGCGATGGTCCTGAAGGTGAACAAGAAAGACAAGAAAATCGCCCTCTCGATCAAGAGCATCGAAAAGGCCGGCGAATTCGAGCAGGTCAAGGGTTATATGCATAGCCAGGAGGTGGTTGCATCCAACCTTGGCGATTTGCTTAAGGAGAATCTGGGCTCCTCGTTCGGAAAAGAATAGTCCCGGAGTTTTCCAGCTAACGGAAAATCTCAGGCATCATCGGGCCGGTTAGAATACCGTTATGGCCTGAGTGGTCTAGATCTAAAAGGCGTAGCTCCCCAACAGGAGCTACGCCTTTTTTTGGTTCCTCGCCCCGCCAATGCTGTTGATTCAAGCATTGGACTTGCCCCCCCCCTCGCGAATCGGAAAAGGAGTCTGGTAATAAGCATATGCAGTTGTGCGGCCACAGCAACCCAATTGATCTTGAGCGAATTTGGTTTCAAAGGAGTAAGATTGGAGGAGCCTACTTTGGTAAAGAGGGGTCTCCGCAATTTTTCCCTGTTTGAATGCAAATCAGACTCAACTGGGTTCACCGGCTTGCAGCATTTCATTGGTAACTTCTATGGCCTGAGCTTTGCTCGTAATGTCACCGAGTTCCTGCAATTCCCTCAGTTGTTTCAGAATGCTTCCCATCCGAGGGCCGGGCTCCATACCGAAAAGTTCCATGAGGTCGCGCCCATTGAGAAAAGGCTCTTCTTTCTTTTTCGCCGCCTCGAAGCAAATCTCCAGAGCACGGAGCACTTGGGTTCTGGCCGTTTGTTCGCTTTCCGGAGTCCTTGCCAGGCCCCTGGTGGCTGCCAGATCCGCCAGGAAAAGAAGAAACAGTCCCACAACATCTTTGTGAAAACGTCTGCGCATTCTTAGTATCGCCCTTTGGGAGACCGGCTGTCCCGTAAATATCATGGGACGCATGTGGCCTTCTACCAAATCCCCGATAAATGATATTTCTCTGTTAGCCAGCTTTATTCGCTCCCCCGCTTCCTCAAAGATCTTACGGGAAATTGTCTCGTGTCCGAAAAAGCGCACCCTCCCTCCTGGCTCCACAAATCTGCTCCGCGGCTTTCCGGAATCGTGAAACAGAGCAGCCAGCTTGAGCAGGGCCGCACGAGGTCTGCCCTTCACCGGTTCTTCAAGAAGATAATTCTCGACCAGATGGCTCGAATCACCAAAGTACAGAGTCCTGCCCGCGATGAGAGATTCCAGTTGACTGACAGCCTCGAGAGAGTGTTTCCACACGTCGAGATGATGGAACTCGTTTTGTCCGCATCCCCTCATCGACCCAAGTTCTGGAAAAAGGTGGTCCAGGACTCCTGTAGCGTCCATTGCCTTCAGGGCCTGAAAAGATGAAGCTGCCGCAAGGGTGGCGAGAAATTCATCTCTGATTCGCTCTGGAGCAGCAGAGGAAAGTCCCGGCAGTTCGGTGGCGATGCCGTTCAGCGTGTGCGCCTCTACCCTGAACCCCAGACCTGCCATAAATCGGAATGTCCTGAGGATTCGTAAAGGGTCGTCATGGAACGAACAATCCGAACACACTCGTATGGTCTTGCTTCTTATATCCGAGATCCCGCCGGTTGGGTCCAAGATCTGATCGAATCGGCCGGACATATAATCTTTCAGGCTGACACCAAGGGCGTTTATGGTGAAATCTCTCATTTTCAGGTCTGTCATTATGTCAGCCCCCCTGAAAGACGCGATGTCCACCGTGATTGGCTCCCGGGCCTTCAGGACTATTCTTCCGGAACCGTGGGAATCATCTAAAGGTACGAATGTAACCGCATGAATATCAGCAAGCTTTTCGGCAATAACGAACCCGTCACCCTGCACAGCCAGATCGAGATCTTTTCCGGCCGCCTGTCCCAATAGGTGGTCCCTGACAGCTCCTCCCACAGCGTAGGCTTCGGGGGCCAGACGGATTACGTCGCTAAGAATGGCTTTCAGAAAGGCGTCGAAAGATGATTCCATGTCACAAAAAGCCTTGGCGGCGCAAGATTCGCGTTCATGATAGACAATGCCTGGCAGCTTTCCGGAAGAGAGGTCGTGTCTACAGTTGGGCGTGCACCAATTCGAATCTTATCGTCCCCACCAGGGGAGAAGACGTCAGACACAGCGGCACTCGGTGTGGATCGTCAGATATCCAGAGCTTTCCTGTGGCAATTTCTTTCCGGTCTCCGGTCAACTTCAGGAGTCTCAGATCCAAACATACGGCAGGGTGTTGTCCTGTCTGAAGCTTTATTGGCGCGTTCCCCGCAAAAGTTACAAAGAGCCGAGATTTGTCCTTACCGTCAAATATGTCGACAAACGTCGGCTTTGTGTAGTCTTTTTGATTTCTCAGAAGAAACGCAGCGGATATCGGGTCATAAAGGCCGGAGAACTGCTCTGCGTGGTTCTCCCGTTCTGTCCCTCGCTGTTTGTCCACCTGAACCAACTTGGCCTTATGATCGAACGTCAGTGCGACAAGTTCTGGACTACCAAGATTTGATTTGAAAGTGAAATTGTAGGTATGCGGCTGAAATGTCTTGGCTGAGAAGGTTGCCTGTATCTTGCTCCACATCTCTATAAGCTTCTTGAGAAGGCCGTCGGACACCGCATGGGCAGTGACATTGACAGTTTTACCATCCTTTTTTGTCGAAATGTCCCC
>JACRDE010000267.1 GCA_016212935.1 Desulfomonile tiedjei
ACAACAATTGTCGACTGGTTTTCATTTCCCCTCGTGACCTTGCAATGCCCGGATTTCTGCTGGACAAATGTGGGGGAATCTCATCCGAAAGAGGCTGCAGTTTCAGCGAAGGCCGCCGCATCGAAGATTTTATCGGTGAGGTGGATGTCCTATACATGACCAGGATTCAGAAGGAACGCCTTGAAGACAGAGTGGCACTGGCAGAGAAATTCAGAAGCATTTACCGGCTGGAAGCGAACATGCTCAAAGATGCCAAAGAGAACATGAAGGTGATGCATCCCTTGCCGCGGGTCACGGAGATTGCTCCAGACGTGGACAATACTCCTCACGCGTATTACTTCCAGCAGGCCCGGAATGGCCTTTTCGTTCGCGAAACACTTCTTGCTCTGATACTGGGGGCCGTCAAATGATGGAAAGAACCGTTACCATAGCGAAGATCAATAGGGGTATAGTCATAGATCACATACCCGCTGGCAAGGCTCTCCTGATCGCGCAGGTTCTGGGGTTGAACGCTCTGGCCAGAGATACCGGGGACATAATAGCGGTGGGCATCAACTTCGAGTCGCCATCCATGGGAAAAAAGGACATCATAAAGGTTGAGAACCTCAGCATTAGCCGTGACATGCTCAACATGGTGTCGCTAATAGCACCCCATGCGACAATAACGCGTATAGACAACGGCCGGGTGCTGGAGAAGCACAAGGTGGAAATACCTAAACTAATAGGCGACATAGTGAACTGCCCAGACAGATTCTGCATCACGAATCACGAAGAAGTCCCTGGAAAATTTCTGGTGGTGAACCACGATCCCATCACGCTGAGATGCCATTACTGCGAAACAGAGTTCTTCGGGCCTTTGATCAAATACAAGGAAAAGCACCTGACTCGTCGATAATTGATCGTAGTTCTCGAAGATCCCGTTGGATTGGCTAATGATTCTCGCTCGCATTCTGCAATGGTCTAGCCATGTCGTTGTGAGGATCGGAACGACGAAGCAACGACATTCTTTTGGAGTTGCGCGTGTCCAACCCGCTATCACTTTTGATAATCCCTGTACTGCCTCCCCATCCTGATCTTTGAAAAAAGCAAAGGCAACGAGCACCCTTTCTGTTAACGAAAGAGCACCCCGTTGCCTCAGTTCTTTCAGGGGGATTGAACAGGATGCAGAGGAACTTGCGTCCCTCTGCGACCCTAATTTTAGTACATGCCGCCGCCGGGCATACCGCCGCCGGGCATTGGAGGAGCCTTATCTTCTTTCGGTTTCTCGGCAATCATGACCTCGGTGGTCAGCATCAGGCTTGCGACTGACGCAGCATTTTGCAGAGCGAGTCTGGTCACCTTGGTGGGGTCGATGATACCGTTTTCAATGAGGTCTTCAGAAGCTTCCGCCTGAGCGTTGAAGCCAAAAGAACCTTGTTGATTCTTCACTTGGGCCACAACGATGGAGCCGTCGTGACCGGCGTTAGCCGCGATCTGACGAATCGGTTCTTCCAGAGACCTGAGCACGATTTTCGCGCCGACTTTCTGGTCGCCTTCAAGATTGAGGGCTGTCACTGCATCGAGGCATCGCAGGTAAGCCACGCCGCCGCCGGGAACAATACCTTCCTCAACCGCTGCACGAGTAGCGTTCAGGGCGTCTTCAACACGGGCTTTCTTTTCCTTCATTTCGGTTTCTGTGGCAGCGCCGACGTTTATCACGGCCACACCACCGACCAGTTTGGCCAAACGCTCCTGGAGTTTTTCACGGTCATAATCGGATGTGGTCTCGTCGATCTGGGTGCGAATCTGTCGGACTCTGCCCTCGATCTTCTCCTTGGAGCCTGCGCCGTCCACTATAGTGGAGTTGTCCTTGTCCACAGAAATTCGCTTGCATCGGCCGAGGTCGTTCAGGCTCACGCTCTCGAGTTTCAGACCCAGGTCTTCGGAAATCACCTGTCCACCGGTAAGGATGGCTATGTCTTCCAGCATGGCCTTTCTGCGATCACCGAAACCGGGGGCCTTCACCGCGCAAGCGTTCAGGGTGCCTCTCAGCTTGTTGACCACCAGAGTTGCCAGGGCCTCGCCTTCAACATCCTCCGCCACGATCAGGAGCGGTCGGCCCATCTTGGCCACCTGCTCCAGCAGCGGCAGCATGTCGCGCATATTGGAGATTTTCTTTTCGTGGATCAGGATGTAGGGCTCGTCCAGAGATACTTCCATACGCTCGGGATCGGTGACGAAATACGGGGAGAGATAGCCGCGATCGAACTGCATTCCCTCAACGACGTCGAGTGAGGTCTCCATGGCTTTGGCTTCTTCAACCGTAATGACGCCCTCTTTGCCGACCTTTTCCATGGCTTCCGCTATAATGTTACCGATGGTGGGGTCGTTGTTGGCGGAAATTGTGCCGACCTGAGCGATTTCCTTCTTGTCCTTTGTGGGCTTGGACATGCTCCTCAATTTGGCCACGACCGCTTCGACCGCCGCATCGATGCCTCTCTTGAGATCCATGGGGGATGAGCCTGCAGCCACCATCTTAGCGCCTTCGCGATAAATTGCCTGAGCGAGCACAGTGGCTGTAGTCGTGCCGTCGCCGGCGACGTCTGAAGTCTTTGAGGCGACTTCTTTGAGCATTTGCGCGCCGAGGTTCTCAAACTTGTCTTCAAGTTCGATCTCTTTTGCCACTGTAACGCCGTCTTTGGTCACTGTGGGGGAACCCCATGATTTCTCGAGAATGGCGTTGCGGCCCCTTGGCCCGAGTGTGGACTTAACGGCATCGGCCAGAATGTTGACGCCCTTGAGTATCTTGTCCCTTGCCTGTTGTTCAAACAAAATGATTTTAGCGCCCATGTACTTAACTCCTTATGCGATTGTTTATTAGCACTTTTTTTCGGGGATGCGGGTGATCGTATTAAGACTCGAGAATGCCCAGCACGTCATCCTCTCTCATGATGAGGTATTCAGTTCCTTCAATCTTTATTTCCGATCCTGAGTATTTCCCGAAAAGGATTTTGTCGCCGACTTTGACGTCCATGGGAATAAGTTTTCCGTTTTCGTCTTTTTTTCCTGCCCCCACGGCCATCACTTTTCCCTGCTGGGGCTTTTCTTTGGCGGAGTCAGGGAGAATAATGCCGCCTGATGTTTTTTCTTCCGATTCTATTCTCTCCACAAGAATTCGATCATGCAGAGGGCGTAATTTCATCTTTCTACCTCCAAGGCAATTGTCATGGATTGAGCGCGCGTTGTTAGCACTCTGTATTAGTGAGTGCCAATAGCTGACGCAGTTGTCAAGTCCCTCGATTGAAAAATCGCGATCGATTTAATGAAAATCAGCTCCGGCCAGGCCCTGATGCCCGTGCTTTCCGACGGCTTGACTCACATAAATACCTGAGCGTATCTTTTTTGCAGACGGATACGTGAGGAGAGTTAAATGAACGAAGGCGTTACTTGTACTCAGTGCGGTCACATCGTCTCATTGTACCGAAATCCTATCCCTACCGTAGACATAATCATAAGCACTCCAAAGGGAATCGTTCTCATAAAACGGAAGAATCCCCCGTACGGATGGGCAATTCCAGGGGGGTTCATTGATTACGGCGAATCAGCTGAACAAGCGGCCATTCGGGAAGCTGAAGAGGAGACATCCCTCAAGATAGAGAACTTGAAACTGCTGAACGTGTATTCCGCTCCTGATAGAGACCCCAGGTTCCACACCATTAGCGTAGTATTCTCCGCTAATGCCGACGGTACCCCCAAAGCAGGCGACGACGCTTCAGACCTTGGGGTCTTTTCCAGAGATTCGCTTCCATCTACTCTGGCATTCGATCACGCCAAGATCCTGGCAGATTTCTTCTCGCAACGCACAGACGCAGACCGCTGACAGCAATTCGACATACCATAGATGATACCAATCCCACGGCGGAAAGCGCCACGACAAAATATGAAAACGTGGCAGTAGGGCCGGCATCTTGCCGGTCCCCGTCGAGTCATTTTTATAGGAGCGCGCGTTTATAGTCTCTGCCAAAAGTTTTGTCCGAAAAGGGTTGTCCTCCGAGGCTGTCAGAGAGCGGGGGTATTTCCTCATATTTTGGTAGGGATAGAGCAAGTTTTTTTATTGAGTTCTTGTCTGTCAATGATCCAGTTCAGTGCGTGTATGAGGCGATCATTGAGTTCGTCCCGGGACCTTGCGTAGAAATCCGAGAACCACTCTCCTTTCATG
>JACRDE010000269.1 GCA_016212935.1 Desulfomonile tiedjei
AGGGCAGTAGGCGGAGCCATCGGCAAGAACCCCCTCCCTATCGTTGTGCCGTGCCATCGGTGCATCGGCAGCGACGGCTCGCTGACCGGATTCGGCGGCGGCCTGGACACCAAGAAGCGCCTCATTGACCTGGAGCAGTCCACACGCTGACTCTTCGTGTACAGGGCTCTTGGCCTGAACACACGCGGATTTGTCAGGCATTGGAAAAAAACTCATCCCCTTGGGAAACCGTTTGGTCGTACCGGAAACTCAAGAAATAGAGGGGAAACGAAAGGGGAAGAACCATGAAATGCCAGTCCGACTACGGTACCGAGACCGATGCCCTCGTGAGACAGGCAGACGAGTGCACGGAACAATGGTGGGAGGATGAGCTCCGAAAAGGAGAGGAGCCATTGACTAAGGGCTTGGAGGATGAGGAGTCTGCTCTGATCGTGAAGAGGGAAATGCGGAAACGCGGCTTGGCCGAGGTCAGCGAAGAGGGTGGTGTATGAGTGCCGTGTCTCGAAGCGAATTCCGAAGGAAAAGAGGCGGTGTGAGAAAAGCGGGAAAGAGCGAAAAGAAGTCTCAATCACAAGACGAGTGGAGCAGAGGGAATTGGAATTCGCGTTACCGGTCTGAACTCCGGGGACGCTAGAACGTTCTTTTTATGTCTACAATATTCATAGGCGCCATACCGATTTGTCGCCCGCCCCAGGTTCTCCGAACCGGCTGTTCCTAAATGGCAGAGGCCACGAAGATTACTCGTGGCTTCACAGTGTTCCCGGTGCGGCCTGAGAGATTCGTACTCGCGTCCTTCTGAAGGCGGCTGGAATCAGGCAGTCTTGAGGAGAATTCACAGATGATTGATTTGCCTTACTCCCTGGTCATCGAGGCGACCGACGAACCGGACTATTTCGGGTTTTACTCTCCTGAACTGGAAGGCTTCTCCGGAATAGGACATTCTGTGGAAGATTGTATATGCAGAGCGGGATTGGGCATGAGCGAGCATCGAGTTGCTGAAAGAACAGAGTCTTACCGTTCCGCCTGAAACCCGGACCCCAGGATCATTGTGCAAAATGAAAAGAAAGTAGCCGTGGCATGAGAGTGGTGATGCAGCCTTATGCTGCGCCCCCTCAATGCGGATAGGCGTGGCGTCCCCGGAATCGGCGCATGCGGAATCCCTGGAAAGAATTGCAGCTTAAGATTGCTAGAGCCTATCAGATCAAGCTGACGTTCCAGGAGCTGCATGAACACCCAGCCCGTTAGATCCAAGAACACTACGGATGAATTCGTTGGAGGCGTCCAAGGATTATTGGACCAGCCGATCTTGGCACGCACACCTGCCAGAAAACCGGTTGACCGGGAAGTGTGCGGTGAGATATGCTCGGAAAACGTGCAAGAAACAGTGCCATTCTTAAGACCTCAGTAAATGAATCCAGCAACAACAAGCGATTTGCAACACAGTATCGAGCGGGCCGCTCCATCACAAGAAACACGTTTTCCGGGTCTCGACTACCTTCGTGCGGTTGCTGCGCTCCTCGTGGTGATGTGGCATACTCAAGTATTCGGACCCTTTGCTGTTTTTACTCCGGATCGGGTGTCGAGCATCATTCCCACCGTCACGGATATTCTTTATTACGACGTATGCTTATTGGCGGTCCCTGTCTTTTTTCAAATTTCTCTTTTTTTGTACATCTTGAATCGAAAGAATAAAAAAGGATATTTCCGGAGGAGGATCGTCAGACTGTTCTTACTATATTTCTTTTGGGGCTCATTTTCGCTATTATTTGTGTACCCCGTTCTATTTCACACGGATCCGAGGACATTCTTTTCTGACTTCACAAACGCGGCCGAGACCATCATGACCGGCGGGAGATCCCTCTATTATTATTTCTTTTCGTTGCTGTGTTGTGTTGCAGTATTGGAATACTGGTTATATATTTTGCAGAAAATCAACTCTGAAAAGGCATCGGCTTTCTTAAAGACCGGGGTTCTAGTGATCAGCCTGTTTTCAATGCTGTTATTCCCTCACATATTGGCTCATCTCGGTTTTCAAACCCATTATTGGATACCTCTCAACTTTTTTCCTTACATTTTCACCGCGGTCTTGTTGGCAGACAGACTAGACAATTTGGGAAAAATAATTCTGTGGGCAGGTCTTCTTTATATGGTTTTCAGTCTTTTTGATTGGCTCTGCCTCCCCTATTACATATGGAGCAATCATTGTTGGCACGCGTTGCCGCCATACACGAGAATCTCCGTGGTATTCGGCGCTCTGTTCGTTGTTTCATGTGGTCTGAAAATTAGGGGTTCCGCTCCGTTTATTGTAAGAAAATTGTCTGAATACTCACTGGGAATTTACTGCCTGCATACCCTCATCGAACCGGGGATTTTTCCGGGTAGTTGGTGGATAGCTCACAACGGAGGCGCTGTGGGTCTGGCTGCATATCGGGTCATGGTCTCTGTCTTGCTCACCTATTTCTTCAAGAAAATCCCCGTCCTCAAGTCAGCTTTCTAACAGTCTGGTGATGGCGTTCGAACAAATGTTCTCACGATCAGTCGCTTTGGAGCACGCACAAAAGCGTTGGAGCGAATCAGTATGCGTTTCACGAAAGTATCTCGCGCATAAGATCTTCGGCTGTAATGGAATCGCAGCGACCTTGCGCAAACTCTTCCCGAGCCTCAAATTTGCGTTCGCGCTTCCCAAAACCGGATAGGTGAGAACCTTCTTCATTAATCACTTGTCTTATAGTGTATAGCGCGATACACTATAGCTTATGATAAAGAGCTTCAAAGACAAAGAGGCAGAGAAGCTTTTTAGCCGTGAGCGCTCGAAGTCTCCCGAAGATATTCAGAAGGTGACTCGCCGGAAGCTGGAGCAATTGAACGCAGCCAAGGTATTGGCCGAATTGGGGGCTTTCCCTGGCAATAACCCGGAGCCGTTGAAAGGGAAACGAAAAGGACAACACAGTATCCGAATCAATGACCAGTGGAGGATCTGCTTTGTCTGGAAGGACGGAGACGCTCACGATGTGGAGATCTGCGATTATCACTGAGAGGTGACGTGATGACTGAAAAACTATTGCCACCGATACACCCTGGAGAAATCCTGTATGAAGATCTCATGAAGCCCCTCGGGTTGAGCCAGAATAAGCTTGCGGAAGAGCTTGGCGTGGACCCTGGCCGCATAAATCAGATCGTGACAGGCAGGCGCGGCATTACCGCCGATACCGCTCTGCGTTTGGCCCGCCATTTTGGTACGACTCCCGAATTTTGGATGAACCTTCAGTCGCGCTATGACCTCGAAGTCGCCAAGGACAAAAGAGCGGCAGAGATAGAAGAAAAGGTGCGTATCCGTTCAAAGTCCTATTGCACAGTTACCGCATGTAATCCGTGATTTTTGGAAAGGCTTGGCTCCGACTTGGGATGCTTGCCGCGGGAGATACCATTGAGACAATCCTCGAAGGCTATCCGTGGCTTGAACGGGAAGACGTGCTGGCATGCCTTGTTTATGCTCGCAGATTGGTTGGACATGAGCGTGTCGAGCCACTCTTTGGCGGA
>JACRDE010000034.1 GCA_016212935.1 Desulfomonile tiedjei
AGGTAGGCCCCGATTCGAAGGTTCTCCAGGACGGTACTTTCCGGGAAAATGCGACGTCGCTCCGGGCAGAGTATGATACCAGCTTTGGCCCGGTCCGCCGGCTTCCGCCACATCACGTCTTGTCCCTCGAAAACGATTTTCCCTCGAATCGTGATGCGCTCCCCACCCGCCATAACTTCTTTCTTTTGGATGT
The DNA here is from genome assembly GCA_016212935.1 of Desulfomonile tiedjei. Classification (GTDB taxonomy): domain Bacteria; phylum Desulfobacterota; class Desulfomonilia; order Desulfomonilales; family Desulfomonilaceae; genus Desulfomonile; species Desulfomonile tiedjei_A. The sequence goes on from JACRDE010000034.1 coordinate 194, forward strand.
CTAGAACGATTCCGGAGAGGCAGTACATTAGAGTTGATTTGCCAGCGCTGTTGGCTCCGAATACGCCGATGATTTTGTTACGGTCGCAATTCAGGCTTACGTTGTTCAAAGCCAACATGTTTTCGTAGAACACCATGAGCCCCGTGGCCTCAAACATATTCGTAAACCTCCTCGGAGCCGAAGTAGGCTTCTTTGACGTCGCTCTGCTCCATGACCTCCTGTGCCGTGCCTTCGGCAATTTTGCACCCAAAATTCAGGACCATCACTCTATTAGCGAGGCGGAAGAGCTCGCGAAGCCGGTGCTCTACCATTATGAGAGTCATGCCCTCCATCTGAAGCTTCTCTATCAAGGGAACCATACTGGCCATTTCGCTCATGCTCAGACCGGAAAACACTTCATCGCAAATGATGAGATCAGGCCTGAGAGCCAGACAGCGAGCTAACTCCAGCCGTTTGAGATATCCAGTTGGTAAGGAGGACGCCACTTTGTAGGGCACATAAGAATCCCGTTCAAAACCGATTTCTTCCAGGATGTCCACAGCGACCGTATCTCTGCTACCCATTTTGCCGCCCCCTCTCCATCCGCCAGTGCGACGGGCCCTGGGAGAAAACAGAGGCACGATTAGATTCTTGTAGGCAGGCAGACTGTAGTACGGGCGCATCACCTGGAAAGTACGGGTCAGTCCCAAATCTGCAATCTTATGGGGCTCCTGACTTGTGATGTCCTTACCCTTGAAAGTCACTTTTCCGGCGTCTGGCTTGACGAATCCGGTTATCGCGTTGACGAAAGTGGTTTTTCCTGAACCGTTGGGTCCAATTATTCCTATGATTTCACCAGGGAAGACGTCCAGGCTCACCTGAGACAGGGCCAGGATGCCTCCGAATTTCTTGCTCACATTTTCTACTGTAAGCAAAGGCTGCTGAGCTGTGTCTTGCGCTCCGTCAGGAGACATGTCCGATCTCCGTTTCTTCGGGTCTAGATCTCCACCCATCGCTCGAATTGTTCGTACTTTCTGGTGGCATAATTCATGATGCCTTCGCTCTTGAATACTATGAACAGCGTCAGGATGACCGCGTAGACTGCGATTCGAAGGGTTCCGAAATCTCGCAACAACTCGGAGATTGGCACGAGAATCATGCTGCCGATCACGGGCCCGATAAGTGTGCCGCCGCCGCCCACAACAGTTGCGGCAATGGGAATAATGGAAAAATCCAGTGCGAATTGAGAGAGACCGGCCCACATGTAGATATGCACCAGGCAAGCGCCTCCCAGACACCCCATAGTCGACGCAATGAATACGCCCAGAGCCTTGTACGTGGTGATATTCACTCCAGAGGCCTTAACTGCCTGGTCATTATCTTTTACTCCGCGAAAGACCAAACCCACGTCCTCGTCGACGATCCTCCGCATTCCGAAAGCGAACAAGAGGACGCTCACGATCAAGATGTACTGCTCTACCCAGCCGCTGGGCAGTGGATCCACCCCGAAGATCCCGTCCGTTCCTCCGAAAATATCGAGCGCCTCGATGACCCTTGCTGCGAGCAACGGATACATGAGACTCACTATAGCGAAGTAAACCCCGCGGAGCGGAAGACAAGGCAGGAACAAGACCGTGCAAATTGCACCGCCCACCACAGTGCTCAGTGGAATGGTCAGCAAGGGGGAAAGGCCCAGTTTCGTGTTGCACAGGGCCGCGATATACGCCCCTACCCCCACATAGAAGCCTCCGCCCAGAGAGACCAACCCGACGTAATTAGCGAGAAAATCAAAACTGATGGCCAAGAGAGCATATATACAAATGATAGATATTACGCGCTGCCAATATGGCAGGTAGTAGAATGCCAGCGGCAAAACTAGGAGGCCCAGAATGAAAACCAAACGGGGCACCATGAGATAACTCATTTCCCGCCAGGATGAGATAGCATATACACCGTCGGAACGGACTTTGATTCCCCGGTCTATTCTCTCTTTTCTCCTCGTTTCGACAGACATGCTCAGACCCTTTCTTCAAGTTCCTTCTGCCAGCCGAACAAGCCGCTCGGCCGCCAGATCAAGGTAAAAATAATGGCCATCAGTGCTACCACTACTTGAAAGTGTGTGCCCAAGTAAGCAACAGTAAGGATCTGAGCAAACCCTATGAGAAAGGATGCCAGAACAGCGCCGGTCCAGCTTCCCAATCCTCCTACTATGCATACTGCTACTGCCATAATGAGAACATTGTATCCCGCTTCCACGACTATGGTGCCCAAAGGGAGCAGCACGAGGGCAGCCAGACCGGCCAACATGGAACCCAAAGCCATGGCGATCACGGCCATTCGGTCCGAATCGATTCCCAGGGTTAGAGCGGCCCTCTCGTCCTGGGCCATCCCTTTCAAAGCAAGGCCTATTTTTGTGCCGTTCACGAACAGCCACAAAGCGGCAACTAGAACTATTCCGGCGGCCACCACCACGAGCCGATGGAAATCCACCGAAACCCCGAACAGCTCTGTGCTCCCTTGAATGAAAGGCGGAAGGACAAATGTCGCTCCTTTGAGTCCACCCCAACGCAGGCCTTCCAAGATTGCCAGGCCAATTGCATAGGAAGCGATTATTTCCGAAATGGGCATTCCCCGGACACGTACCAAAATGAAATAGTACATGGCAGCACCTATGCAGGCGCTGGCTACCAGCGAAAGCAGGATGGAAAGCGGGTAATTCAGCCCCAGCCGATTCATGAAGAGCCAGGTCATGTAACCGGTCAACACGTACAAGGCGCCATGGGCAAAATTGGGCAGCCGGCTCACCCCGTATACCAGCGTGAATCCCAGTGCCATCAGAGCCAAAGAAACACTATTGATAATGCCGTAGATCAAGATGTCCATTTGCATGCCTCAGTGCAAGTAACTCACCCGGCCTCCGGAGGGCGCCAAACCGGATCACTACGAAAACCGTCCTACCCCTACAGACGCCTACTTGACTCCAATCGTCGCGTGTAAGCACCAGGATGGCCACTATGGCCGTCAAGCTCCCCCTTGTCAAAAGGGACATTTAGGGGTATTTTCAGCAACTTAAATCTAAATCCCCGCGGCCCCCACATGCGCTAACTTAAGGATGTTTGGCTCTTGATCCGTCATTCCGGCGAAGGCCGGAATCCAGTCTTCTCAACAGACTCTGGACCCCGGCTTTCGCCGGGGTGACGGTGGTGCACTTGGCTGAGTAATTCAAATACCGCGAGCCAATTCATCAAGTTAGCGCCTATGCCCCGCCCCGCCTTTTAAGAAAGGCGAGAGCGTAGCTTGGCTTTCCGGCCCCTTTTCCAAGGGATGGGGGATTTTCGGTAAGATGGCCACGTTATTCTAGGGCCTACGGGGTCACTATACTCCCGTAGGCTCTTACGACTCGGGCATTGTGCCTTGGGTTACTTTTTCATCCATGGTGGTAAGAGGATCTTGCCGGTAGCAATAGATTGCGGAAACACCACCACTCGTTTGCCGGCTTGCCACTGGAAAATAGTTCCCACGGCGCCTTCTTTGGGATCCGTAGCAGGAATCACCTGGTTGCTCTTGGGATCGAACCTGATTCTTCCGTAGACTCCCATCAGATCGGTATTCTTCAGAGCCTCGACAACCTTGTCCGGATCCATGGTACCTGCCCGTTCAATGGCATCCTTGAGGGTATAAACGGCCATGTAGCTTGATGAGGTCCCGTAGCCTTCTGGTTCCAGGCCGTACTTGGCTTTGTAGGCATCCACGAATTTCATTGTCCAGGGGGTCGCCTCGCATGGGGTGTTTCCTGCGTTCACGACATTGGCCAGACAGTATTCGCCCTTCCCTTCGGTAGCCTGCCAGAACCCCGGCTGTTCAGCGGCCGAGATGATGGTCCCGAACGGCAACGCGGGGACTTTCATGTCGTGCCATTGCTTGAGAAGAATCGAGGATTCGGGCATGTCCATCCAGATAAGGATGACTTGAGCATTTTGTTTCTTGGCTTCCAACAGCCCCATGGAGAAATCGGAAGCTCCGGTCGGGAATACATGAGGCTGCCCCAAGACATTCCAGCCTTTTCCGGCCATGATCTTGGCCAGCAATTCGCCCCCGGCTCGAGCATGAGCCACGTCCTGGACCATGATTATCAGTCTGTCCAGGCCGAACTCCTTGCGAATATGCTCGAGACAAGGCACCACCTCCCCGGTCACCATCCACTTCGCCTCACCTGAGATACGGAAGCAGTACTTGAACTTGTCAGGGTTGCTGGCAACCATTTCGTTATATTTGGGAGTAAGCGAACCTGTCGTGAGGATCGAGATTTTCTTGTGCTTGCTCAGGAGCGGTATTGCGGCCAAGGCAGCTTCGGATCGCACGGGTCCGCCTATGATGAAATCCGCCTTCTTCTCCAGGATAAGCTTTTCCAAGGCGAGCAGAGCTTCACTCACCGGCACGCCTGGTTCCAAGTCCCGAGTGTCGATGACATCGACCTGGAACGGACGTTTTTCCGCCCCTACCTTTACTCCACCGGCTGCGTTTATCTCTTCTACAGCCAGTTTAATTCCTCTCTCAGCATCCCAGCCGTAGAGAAAAGCAGTGGATAGTGGGGCCCCCAGAATTATCGGCTTTTGCGCAATCGCCGGGGAACACAGACAGATCATTGCAACCCAAAGGGACGCCATTGCCAGCAGCACTCGCGCCTTACGATGCATGTCTCTCACTCCTTTTCGAACACGTCGTGACTAATCTATTGCTTTGTGGGAAGGCTGTGGAATTAGGGCTAAAGAATCTTTGACTTTGATGCGAGCTTACTTGAGCTCACTATATATTTACGAGCAGCCAGCCTGACGACTGGTCACGCTGGCAGCCTGAGCAGGGTGTTTGATATTTGAAGATTACCACACTGTGAAGATGCGGCGCAATAGTCCGATGCGTTCACGTCCAGGTCGCGTTCTTTCATAACGCCCAAAGCCAACCAGGACTTATACCGATAAGCAGTGGAAAACATGAAGCCGCTCGCCGCCTTTACAAAGGCACAGGCCGGGCGACAAGCCCATTGCTCCCTTCCGAATCCGAATTGAACAGAGCAACTCTTGTGCCATAATCGTCGATAATGAAGCATGAGATCATGCTGCCTCACTCCGAAAGCATGGGGCCTGTTTGGATGGGGCATTGCACCTAGGACACAATTGTAAATTTATTTTGCAGTGGGTGGAAACTTTCTTTCCAGCTCGTCAGTCAGATCGGGAGACTCATGAGTCAATTTGATACTGGTTTAGGCGCTTTCGCAGGGTGGGTCTGGAAACTCCCAATGCCTTCGCAGTGGCTGAAACATTTCCACCGCATCTGGCAAAAGCCATGAGAATATATTCTCTTTCTACCTGTTCCAAAGTGCGCAGTTCGGCAGCATCCGGCAGGTCCGTGGACGATCCGGCAAGCGCCGCCTCAACCGCATCTGCCAGGAGAAGTGTGCCCCTGGATTCCAGCATGGATTTCATGAGCACGTTCTTAAGCTCTCGCACATTGCCCGGCCACGAATAGGCTTTGAGAATGTCCATGGCCTGTCCCTCGACTTTGGCAACCTTTGTATGCAAGTCTTGATTGATTTTTGCCAGAAAGAATCGCACCAATTCCGGCAAATCATTAATTCTCTCGCGGAGCGGCGGCACACGGATGGTGATCACTTTTAGCCTGAAGAAAAGATCTTGGCGAAACAGGCCTTGATGCACGAGATCTTTCAAATCCCGGTTGGTTGCAGCGATGATACGTGCTTCGCATTGACGGGTCTGGCTTCCACCCACCCTCGTGAAGTCGCCGTATTCAAGAAACCGCAGCAGCTTGGCCTGCACAGGCAACGGGAGTTCCCCCACTTCGTCGAAGAATATGGTGCCGGAACTCGCCAATTCGATTCTTCCCTTCTTGGATTCCACAGCGCCTGTGAAGGCCCCTTTCTTGTGGCCGAAGAGTTCGGATTCAAACAGGCTTTCCACAAGTGTGGTGCAATCTATCGTTACAAAGGGCTGGTCCTTCCACGACGAAGATTCGTGCACTACCCTGGCCAGGAGTTCCTTGCCGGTGCCGGTTTCTCCTTCAATGAGGACCGTAGCACGATTGCCTGACAGCAGCCCGATGAATTTGAATATGGAACGCATGGCCCTGGTGTTACCGACTATACGTTTGCGTAGTATTCGATCCTGATCCGCGCCGACGACACGAGGACATGAGACAGAAGCCCTGGAAATGCGAAGGCTCTTGGTTATCGACCGATCCAGTTCACGAACGCTCAACGGCTTCTGAATGTAGTCATAAGCACCGTATCGCATCGCTTCTATCGAACTTTCCATGTCATGATAGGCGGTTATAATTATTACTTTTGCATCCGGGCGGGTCTCGACGATACGTCGAAGGATCTCAAGACCGGAAACATCAGGCAATCGAATGTCCAGGATGACAATTTGCGGATTGTAGTTGAGGCAAGCGTTGTAGCCGTCATTCCCAGTATCAGCGGTTTGGACCGCCAGCCCTTTGTCCTGCAGGTACATCTCCAATGATTCGCGAATAGAAGCGTCATCGTCTATGACGAGCACTCTGTTCATACTTTCCATGGTAACCTCATGACAAAAGTTGCTCCCGGTCCCTTATGGTTGCGCACCTCAACATTTCCCTGATGGGCTTCCACAATCCTTTTCACGTTGCTGAGACCCAAACCGCTACCCTGAGCCTTGGTAGTGTAGAACGGATCAAACAAACGTGAAACAGCGGCTGGGTCAACACCGGGGCCGCTGTCTCTGACACCTACTTCCAGGAATTCGTTTTTTCCGACACGAATCGTCTTAACGAACACGAGGATGCGCCTGCCCTCGTCCGTAACTTCAATTGCATTGAGCATCAAATTCAGCAAGGCTTGCTGCAACCTTTTTGCATCCAGTCTGCACGGGGACAGAGATCGGGCATAGCGCTGTACTATTTTCAAATGTTTTTCCGCAGTCTTCGGTTCCACCAGGTCTACACAGCCCTGCACGAGCTCATGAACATCCACGATACCCAATTCTATGCTCACCGGTCTGGAAAGATCCAGCAGTTGGCGAAGGATATTTTCCAGTCTGGATACTTCCCGAACAGTTATGTCCAGACGACGCTTGTCAAATCCGTCCAGCTGTAACGTGTCGCTCAAGATCTGCAGATTCATATTGATAGAAGATAACGGATTTCTGATCTCATGGGAAAGTGACGCTGCCAGATGACCCACATAAGCCAAGCGCTCATTTTCACGGACTTTCCTTTCCATGGCTACCCGTTCGCTGATGTCTCTGCACATGCCAATGGTTACCAGCCCCTTACCGAGGTCAACGGTCTTTGCCTTAATTTCAGTAGCCCCTTTTTCCGGGTCGCAACCGAGACGAGCGTATTCAATGGTGCTTGCGACGAGCCTACCTGAAGGCGCATCCAGATATGCGGCTCGCAACCGTTCGCGCCATTCCGGAGCGACAAATCGCAAAAACGGTTGGCCCTCGACTTGCCCCGGTGTGGTCCCGTGCATGCGGCAAAAGGCCTGATTTGCAAATATTATGCGCGCGTTCTGTATGACGAAATACCCATCGTTTATCTCTTCTACCAGAGTCTTGTATTTCCGTTCACTCTCGGCAAGTTCCGCCGTACGCATGCTTATTTCCTGCTCGAGATCCTGAGCGTGCTGCCTGATCGAACGCTCGTGCATGTGCTGAAAGTGCTCGGAGAAACGATGGATCGTGTAGGAAAGACACGCGTTAATGGCATCAACCGACTGCGCCAATAAATTGAGACTTCGCTCAGCCAAAAGTTTGCGGGTAACAATTAGCCTGAATAATTCAAATGCCCGCTGAACATCAGACAGGGGAAACCCGGCTGCCAAACGCTTTTCAGTAATGTAATCAATGAACTGCTGAATACGGGTGAGCCGATTAAGCGAGAGGAACTCCAGATTTGCGTGAAAGGCTTCGCTTACGGTTTCGATCAGCTCCTCCCTTGGTCGCTTTGCGTAAAATTGAGACAGCACAGAAAGCGTTTCTACCCATTCTTCAATTATCGGGGCCGTCTCTTTCTTGAGCCATCGGAGGAGTAATCCTGGAGTCGGACTACCAGATGTGAGAGGTGATTGGCTATCCTCCCTGCTTTCTGAGCTGGTACGCGGTATGTTTGTCGAATCAGGCTTCACGATCTTTATTCAAGCCTTGAATACACTGTGGCATAGTAGATACCGATTTGTTGTAACAAGTGGATCTGTCACCCTGAAGGCATACTTACAGATGTTGCGCCTCATCCCTGGTTTGGCACCAGCACTATAGACTGTATTGCAAGTAATTAAAATCAAATTGACTTGACGCCGCTTCGGTAAACCAATCACAACAAGGGGGGCCCTTCAGATCGCCTCAGATTTTGGCAAACGCCAGAGACGCTGCGCACAGTGATACCGCATCATGGGGCCCCGTCAAATCGAGGCTGAGGACAAATTCACCAATTGAGCGTCTACATGTCCGGCGTTGCGAAAAACATCGTAAGGAATCATGTCGGCTATTGCAGCATCCGATATAATTATAAGGAAGTCGTGTACGAAACGGATGGAAGATTGAGGATTTGATAACAGCAAGGAATCCAGCTAGTTGTCCGCGCAGAGGGGAATTTTTGCCCGATGCTTCCCCCCCCCTCACGCCGTAGCCCGAGATCATCGTGCGGCAATGGGTTCCACTTGAGCAAGAACACCCCAATTGAAGACCTTCCGTGTCAAGTGCATGGCCCGTTAAGCAAGTAAAGCGACAGGAAAGGGGACACCGCTATGGATTCACGTCGCGAAATGCCGCGGAATGTATGTTATCTACCGTGGGCGCTGGCTGTGCTGCTTACTATGATATTGGTCAGCATTCCGGGACCCGGCAATTCTGCTTCCACCGAACAGGAGGCTCATGCCATCGGCGTCGAGGCCTACATCTATTTCTACCCCCTCATCACAATGGACGTGACCCGAAAACAGTCCACCAACATCGAACCTGGCAAGGAGCTCGGCCGGGGGCCGATGAACACGTTCGTAAATGTTCCCGAGTATCCCCCAGCGAACATGAAGATTGTCGTTCGGCCCAATTTTGACACTCTCTATTCAGTAGCGTGGCTCGACCTGACCAAGGAGCCCATGATTGTGTCAGTCCCAGACACAGGCGGCCGTTACTACCTTATTCCGATGCTGGACATGTGGACAAACGTGTTCGCGTCTCCGGGATGGCGAACGACCGGAACCCAGACAGGCAATTATATCGTCGTTCCGCCCGGCTGGCGTCCGGACTTGAAAGATAGACTCATAGAGGAATTCCGGCTTCCCAAAGAAACTCAACGACTCGATGCCCCGACCCCGTATGTTTGGGTCATAGGTCGCACCAAGACGGATGGTCCGCAGGACTACGATGCCGTTCACAAGATCCAGGCGGGTTACAAGGTTACGCCGCTGTCACAGTGGGGCAAAGCTCCTGAGCCCGTTCAGGCCAAGATCGACCCGAGCGTGGACATGAAGACCCCGCCGAAGGTGCAGGTGGACACCCTGCCGGCAGGCAAGTTTTTCGCCTACGCAGCCGAACTCCTGAAGCTGCACCCGCCGCACATCACCGATCAGCCGATCATAGCGATGATGAAGCGAATCGGCATTGAGCCGGGGAAGGGTTTTGATATCGACAAGGTCGACCCTGCGGTGAAAAAGGCCCTGGAAAGCGCGCCGGAACAGGCTCAGAAACTGATGCGCTGGAAGATGCCCAGCCTTGCGCGGGTCATGAACGGTTGGTCAATGAATACGGATACCATGGGAGTGTACGGCATCTACTACCTCAAGCGTGCCATCGTCTCCCAGCAGGGACTCGGGGCAAATCTGCCGGGAGACGCGATCTATCCGCTGAATCTCGGAGACGATAGCGCTAAGCCCCTCGATGGAGCGAACAAGTACACGATCCACTTCGACAAAGGGTCCTTGCCGCCAGTGGAAGCCTTCTGGTCGATCACACTCTATGATCAGGATGGGTTTCAAGTCCCTAACAGCATCAATCGTTTCGCTGTCAGCAGCTGGATGCCCTTCAAATACAACCCGGATGGTTCGCTCGACCTCTATTTCCAGAATGAGAGCCCAGGCACAGACAAAGATAAAAATTGGCTTCCCGCTCCGAAAGCGCCTTTCAATTTGACCATGCGCCTGTACGCGCCGAAGCAGGAAGTTCTAGTCGGTAAGTGGAATCCGCCACCGGTCGTGAGGGTCCAGGACCTCCCGATCGTGACGGGCGGACAGTAGAGGGGCAAAGAAGCCAATGGAGTGATTCAGGGCATTTTCATTCCAAGCCCCATGGCCAAAGACGGCTCAACGAAGCATAAAACGTCAAAGTAGGGCAGGCATCTCGCCGGTTCCCGTGAAGTTGTTGTCATAGGAATTCGCTAGCGAATCGGTAAGAACGGAGGAAGCTTCTTAGCAACATACAATTGAGCGATTTTTTGGAGAAATTTGCGGGGAGGGACTTCTTGCAAAAAGTCCCTCCCCGCTCCCCTGCTCAAAAACTCCCAATTTATGGGCTGTCAGCTTCGTCACTTGCTTGGACACTCCTTTCAAAAGGGGTGATCACCGCAGGCAATGCTGTTTTAGGCTTAACCCGTTGGGTCATCATACTCGCTACGGTATCCTCTCCTCGATGCCGCCGAGAGGCTCTCAAACAGTCTATCCCGTTGACATATGCGACCATAATGTTAGAGTTTTGGGGAAGGGTTCCCCGGAAACTCATTCCAACAATCGCTCAAATTAGGTAGCAAACAAGGTTCCCTCATACCATTCCCAAGAAGCTCTGACTTTCGCAAGAATCCCGCTTTCTGGCGATGAACGGGCTTCCTCCAAAAGCTAGAAATCCTCGAAGCAGGGGCGGGCAGGAATTCCCTACCAGAAGGTCGACGCCAACTTAGGGAAGATCTTCCGCAAGATCTTGAACGGCTTTGAGTATTTGTTCTTGAGTGAAAGGTTTGGATAGTGTTCGGGCTGCCCCTGCCATCTCGCCCACGCGCAAGCATGTAGATATGTCCCGAGATGGGCCGCCTCCGGAAATAGCTATGATCTTGGCATCAAGGCGGTCGCTCCTAATGCTGATGATGGTCTCGGCTCCTTCCATCTCGGGCATGATCATATCTGTAATAATAATGTCGGGTCCCTCATGCTCATAAAGTTCGATCCCGACCTTTCCATTGGGGGCCTCGAATACTTCGTGCCCTGCTTTCTCCAAGGTCCGCCTTATGACCTCCCTGATCCCGGCATCATCATCTATTACAAGAATCCGCGCCATTTCAGTGCTCCTTATCGGATGTGAGACAAAAGGGCGCCAAGAAACTTCGGTTGACTCAAGCCTCCGGAACGACAAATGATCCAATGCTGCTGCGGAATCGCTTGGGGTTTGTCCAGGGCACGTCCTTCGGCTGATACCAATGCGCTTTCAAAGAAGTAAGAACCGGGGAACCTTTTTTGTAAGCAGTGTTTCTCCGATTTTGCTTCTTTGATTGCGAATTCGCATAAGAAGGCCAAAACCCGGAGTCTCGTGATCGTGTGGTCTGGGTACCCCTCAAGCTCGTGACACCGGGGATAACGAGGCCACACGCATTCGCCTCATCCTGAGAAACACACCGACTTGATCAACATTCGGAGGTCCTCGAAGGATTTTTCAGAAATGCTTATTATCTGAAATCCGGCAACAGGCTGCTCGTCACTATCTTCCGTCTGAACCCAGACGCACTTGGCTTCAAACACTATCCTGTCGGCTTCAATGAATCCTTCCGCAGGTATCTCCAAGGTCTTCACCTCGCCTATCCTCGCTGCAATGCCTGTTATGCCCACCCCCTTTTCTGTGATATCGCGCAATGCGCCTTTGGCCTCCGGATGCTTCGGCTCATATATCGCCACTGCTACCGCCAAATAATGTCTAGGTAATTCGCGCAAACATTCGATGAAGACGGTGTCATCCTGCGATGGAGAGCGACCGTAGAGTTCCTCAGGTCTCAGCCCCCCTACCTGTAGCAGACTTTGGAAAGCCTTCTGAAGCCCCTCAGAGGAAACGCTGTACTTGTCCATAAGTTCGTAATCAGTCAGCCCCGACCGAATGTCATGGACCATGTCGGTGGTCTTTACCTGCTGAATGACCACAGTGTCATCGTACGCGCTAGGACGCCAATCAATCTCGGCCTTAGTTATGGCATTAGTATTGAGAAGTTTTACAAATACGCTTTGCAGACCTCTGGCTGACAGATTATATTTGGCCATCAGTTCCGAATCGGTCATATGTGCGCGGATATCATTGACAATATCCTTCGCTTTGATTTTGCGCTTGGATTCCATCAAAGTTTGACTCGATAGAAAGAGTGAAAGTATCCTGTCAATCGCATTGGCTAGGGTAGACTGGAAGCCTGTTATCAGTCCAAATCCGGAGCCGCACCACCCGTTGGCTACAGCTTCCCCTTTTTGCAGGGCTTCGCAATCGACCCACCTTACTTCGTCTCAGTGTTTTCTCGGGCTTGTTCATCGGCGGTGTGGCCTGTTGGTTGACGATATCACAGACTGTGGCAGGCGCCGGTCCTGTTCCACGGACTGTCTCTTTGTTCGAAGAGTGCTCCAACATACGTCTCAACATTTCCCCGTCCATGCCGTGATCTGCATCCGACCCGGAAAGCAGCACATAATCGTAGGGCTTCAATCGTGAGTGTATTCTACACTATTCCTCGTTAGGAGTAACGTTCTTCCTTATAGTGGTCGCAATCATTGAGTCACTCCGGGAAAGGTCCGCGCCGACCGTGTCGTTGCAAGCGTTTTGCCCACCCCTTACTGAATTGTTACTCCGACAAGTAGAAACTGGACGTCATCGTGGCTTCTCAGTTGATTCTGACGCTCTCGCGTCCCAAAAGACGTGACGATAATGTTCTCAAGTGCTTCAAATTCTTTAGGAGTCATGCGTTTCATAGCTCATCGTGCCGCCAGAGTCTCGTTAACCAGGCGAATTTCGCAAACCTGTTCCACTGCTTCCCATTACATGGTCCTTATACTGCTGCGCACTGAAATCTGACTGCCCGCGCCCGGAAAAATGGACCATTGTTTACTGACGACCAGACTTCGCGGGAACGGTTCTTTAATGCCCAGGCCCCGATTTGTCAGGTTTCTTTACTTGGTGTAAAAATTCAGAACAGCGCGAACTGACCCGTAACTTTCGTGTGAGGAACAGTTAGGACGTTTTGCCAACTTAGGAGAGAGATCGCTGTCGGACTACACTACTGCCCACTGAGAATGCATATCACGCTCAACAGTGCGTCGGCTTGTTTCTGGAGCCCAATCGGGCCTTCGGCTCCAATCGGAAGATACACCTTGCTGAGTGGATTTTTCAGTTATTCACCATAAGGCTCACTTGGCACAAAACATGCTACTCACAAATTGACGCCTATGTTCCAGGCCTCTTTGCTTTTCAAGGGTGAATCGAGGTCGTGACTGAGGGGGAAAATGGCCACTTCCCAGGAGCAGACGAGATGTTAGTAAAAGACTGGATGAGCAAAGATGTAGTTACTCTCAACATCACTGATACTTTGCAGCGAGCGATGAACGTGTCTATCGAGACGAACACAAGCATCATGCCAGTGCTGGAACAAGGGAAACTAGTAGGAATACTTACGGACAGGGATATCAAACGTGCGTCACCGTCCAACGCGACCCGTCTGGATATGAAACAGATTATGTATCAACTTTCCAGGGTCGAAGTCGGGACGATAATGAGCAGGCCGCCCATAAGTGTGCCCCATGATTATACAATCGAAGAGACAGCGGAACTATTGTTGTCGAACAAAATCTCAGGCGTCCCGGTGGTGGACGAGGCGGGAAACATACTGGGCATCATTACGAAAAATGACCTGTTCAAGGCGATGATCTCACTCTCTGGTTTATCAAAAAAGGGGCTGCAATTCGGTTTTCTTCTAGAGGATCGACCCGGCTCCATAAAAGAAGTAACCGATATCATACGGCATTATAAAGGCAGGTTAGCGAGCATATTGAGTTCTTATGAAAGAGCTCCTCAAGGTTACAGGCACGTTTACATTCGAGCCTTCAACCTTGACAGGAGTACGATGCCCGAGCTTTTAGACGAGCTTAAGGCCAAGGCCGATCTTCTCTACATGGTTGACCATCGCGAGAATAGAAGAGAGCTTTACCGCGCCTAATGGCATGATGCGGCCCCAATGGCTCTCAGGACAATTTCCGGCAGCGTCTCTTGAGGCAAAGGGTCTCAAACGAACTATGAGAGTGAGGTGTTCACGATGATTCCAAAGAAGATTCTCTTCTGCACCGATTTCTCGGAGAACTGCCAGCCAGCTTACGAACTGGCGGTCGAATATGCGAAAGCCTTTGAGGCACAGCTTCTCATCCTTCACGTGATCGACGACAGGGATTTACCCGGGTATGTCGATTGGGCCGAAAAATTGCGCGAGATTCTTGGGAAGCTTGAACGCACAGCCAATGATCGCCTTCAAGTGATGGAAGAGGAATGCGCTTTTATGGCCGACAATGTGAAGACCTATTGCCGAACAGGGACGACTCCCAGGGAGATCGTTGCCTTAGCGCGAGAAGAGTCTGTGGACTTGATCGTTACAGGGACCCATGGGCGGAGCGGCGTGAAGCACTTGGTCATGGGTAGCGTTGCCAGGAGCGTTCTGAAGACAGCCCGTCGTCCCGTACTGATCATGGAAGGCCCCGCGGAAAAAGAATTGTCACTCGAGCAATGCAAATAGAGCAATACGCAATAGCCTCCTGTCGCCTGGCAGTAGGTTGCTCACTCGAAAGTCGATCTGTATGACTTATTCGAACTAAATATGGTAAGGCGGGACGCGTCCTGGCCTCCGGAGGCGTACCGCCCGTCTTGCAGGAGTTGTTCCGAAGAGGTGTTATGAGGGTCGAGAAATAGGTTCAGTTTGGATCCTGTGGGCCTTGCCTTCTCCTCTCGGCATGAAACTACCACTCAAGGCTTACGGACCATGTTTCGAATCACATGGCCCCTACGTCTTCTTTTGCTGTAGCCCTTGCCATTAACTCATCAGACCCATCCCGAAACGGATCACGCCAACTAATGCAGATGTGCCTCCTTTCTTGAATCCACGTCCCCAGCCCGCAAGGGGCGGTCCACAGCGATGTATTCTCCCTTTTCGTCCCTTTCCTCCACGCGGATTACCGCCTCGAAATTGGGTGAAAGTCCTGCTCGCTTCATCTCGTTGAAGGTCTCGAGGGCCTCTTCAAGAGTTTCAGCGACAACGTCATGATGTGTTGTAATAACAAATCGGTACGTTTTCATGGCTTCACCTCGCTATAAGTTTTGACAACTGCAGCTCACCGGTGTTTCCAGTCATGAAAAAATGCCATGAAACTACTTGCGTTTTTTGCGTTCCTATTCTTCCATGAGCTGGTGCTGCTGTTGCATTTGTTGCTGGCGCATCTGTTGTTGACGCTGCTGCTCTTGCTGCTGACGAATTAGTTGCTGGCGTTGCTGCTCTTGCTGCTGACGAATTAGTTGCTGGCGTTGCTGCTCTTGCTGCTGACGAATTAGTTGCTGGCGTTGCTGCTCTTGCTGCTGACGCAT
>JACRDE010000270.1 GCA_016212935.1 Desulfomonile tiedjei
GAGCAACCCAACAACTTTGCATACTCGATGGCCAATCCAATACTCTGTCGAAACTCATGGGTGCGATCGGGATTGCTCGCAAGCCCTCGGTCTCCTGCCTTGAAATCACCAGCCGGTGCGACCATTATCGCAACCTCAATACCATGTCTCTTTGATTCCTCTGCTAGCCGCTCTTTTGGCCATTCGTAGGGGATTATCATCTCTAGGCCCTTGAATCCGGCTTTTGCCGCACGCGCGAAGCGGCTCAAATAGTCGGCGTCAGTGAACATGTAATCGAGGCTGGCACTCAGCTTTGTCATTTCTCGCAACCTCCTTTCGAGCGTACTCGAAGCTCCCGTCTGTAGTTCGACAGTCAACAGGAATGTGGCGCCACGAATAAGAAAAACCACCCCTGGACACGCCTAGTGGCAAAAGCAGCCTCGCTATCCTCTTTCAGACAGGTCGAACTTGTGCAAGAAACTGGTGATCGGCAATGATATCCCTACTTCCCCGGCAAAGGCCAAAGCTAAGTCCACGTCTTTGTGCAACGATACCAGCGTGTTTGGTCTTGTCGTCCGCCATTCTGTGACAAAATCCCAGTACTTTGTCACCCAACTCTCGCCGGTACTTGTGTTGTATATGTTCAATAGCAGGGCAGGATCCAACCCGACTGCGGTCCCGAGAGCCATGCTCTCTAGAACTAAGGCAACGGTACCTTCAAGTATCATGTTGTTGGTTAGTTTGGCCATTAGTCCTGTGCTGCTGCCACCGCAGTAAAAGATGTTCTTCCCCATCGCCTCGAACAGAGCCCGATATTGCTCAAATACCTCCTTCTTCCCGCCCACCATAATCGCCAAGGTACCTGCATCAGCTCCGACAGAACCTCCACTAACCGGAGCATCCAGAATACTAACGCCCTCGTCCACCTCGTGTGTGAGCGTCCGAATGAAGCTCGGGCTTAGATTACTCGTGATAATGAGGGTGCCCTGCTTTAGCCCCTCCAATACGCCGTCCTTTCCGAACAGTACCTCCCTCGTTTGGTTGTCATCAAAGACCATGCTAACGACAACCTTGTTCGCCGCACCTAATTCTTTCAGCGACCCGGCAACCTTTGCGCCCAGTTGTTGAAGTTCATCGCAAAGCTCTTTTCTGATGTCGTAAACAGTGAGCGCAAAACCTGCTTTCAACAAGTTCTTGGCCATCCCTTTTCCCATCGTCCCGAGGCCAACGAAACCGACTCTCATCTTGTCCTCCTTATCTATTTGGAATCTAGCGATAATCGGTCATTCATGACCTATGCGTCTACGAATAGCGGAATCCGTTTCTCCAGGAAAGCATTTATGCCCTCTGCCGCATCTTGAGTCGCAAAAGCGTCTTCAAAGTCAACCATTGACAACTCGTTGGCTTTGTCGAAGGACAATTCGCTGCCCCGTCTGACCACCTTCTTAATCATCTTGATGGCTGCAAGAGAACAAGAGGTGAAGGAGCGCGCTAGTTCCATGGCCTCATCAAGCGCGTTGGAGTCCGTGGCTACACGGTTAACAAGACCTAGTTGCATCGCCTCATCAGCGCCGATCATTTTCCCCGTGAGGATTAGCTCCAGTGTCTTTGAATAGCCTATGAGTGCGGGAAGTCTCTCTGTTCCGCCACCCCCTGGAAACACAGCCAGCTTGATCTCGGGCGTACCCAGTTTCGAATCTTTGGCGCAGACACGCATATCACACGCGAGCGCTATTTCCAGGCCACCCCCAAGTGCGTAACCGTTGATGGCTGCGATGGTCGGTTTGGCTAGGTTCTGGATATAGTTGTTCAAATCATTTTCGTGACGCGCTCTCTCTTTTACCTTGCCGATTGTTAGATGGGTTTTCAATTCTTTGATGTCCGATCCTACATTGAAAGCCCTTTCCCCTGATCCGGTAAGGATAATGGCTGCGATACCAGGATCTCTGTCCATCTCCTCAAAAGCCTTGCGAAGCTCATCCTTCATTTCCCTGGTAAAGACGTTCAATGGTGGCGTATCCATGGTTATGATTCCGATTCTGTCTTCACGGCGTTTAGCAGTTCTTACCAACTTCAACCCTGTGGTCTCTTCTGGCATTTTGTCCATTCCCTGCAAATATGATTTTCACAATTCATCGGCAAATCAGTCGAACGAGTGAATCCAAGTCCGCAGTCGGTACCGCGTTAACCCCTTTGTGAAAGTAACCTCGCATCTGTGAGGGCAACCCAAACACGGTCTCTGCGAGTAGGATTCTCCCCAATGCAGCTTCCCGCCTCAGTAGAACGCCACGCATGTAATCACTTTTTGTCAATGGGCCTCCCTTGCAATATTAGGTCCTCTACCAACTGATACTTCAAGATCTTGTTCGTGGTGGTCATCGGCAGGTCTGAGAAAACCTCTATTCGATCTGGCAGCTTGTTTCTGGCTAGATTAGCCTTCAAGTACGTTTTGAGCGCCTCGACTTCGATCTCTTGGCCGGGTTTAGGCATGACGCAGGCGCAACTTATTTCAGTCATAATTTTGTCGGGAAGGCCCACCACCGCTGCGAATTGAACCGAGGGAAATTGGCAAATCACTTCCTCTATCTCGACAGGGAAAAGGTGAAAGCCTCCTCGCGTGATCATCTCCTTTTTTCGGCCCACAAATCTGTAACGGCCATTGTCGTCCTCGAGGCCCAAGTCTCCTGAATGGAACCACCCCTCTTCATCAAATGCCTCTCTGTTAAGCTCAGGCGCTTTATAGTATCCTCTGGTGACATTATCGCCTCTCACTACAAATTCTCCGACCTGCCCCACAGGACACTCCTTCCCCTCTTCATCTACAACCCTAACCTCTACGTCCCGGAGCGGATATCCGCAGGTCTCCGCCTTTATGTCTGGAGTGTCTCCATACTCACTGACGCACATGCAACACGTTTCAGCCATGCCGTATGCTTGACTTATGCTGCACCCCATGTCGTCGATTATTGATCTGACGAGATCGGGCGGACAGGTCGCCCCTGACAAGTAACCGGTCCTGAGCGAGGAAAGATCGTACTTCTTGAAATTCGGATGGTTAAGCATCATGACGAACATCGTTGGAACTCCATAAAGTATCGAGATCTTTTCCTCCTCGATGAGTCTCAGAGCTTCTTCTGGTTCAAAAACATCCATAATAACCGTTTTGCAACCAAGCATGATGGCATGGGTAAGCAGAACTAACGAAGCAAAAACATGTGAGAGCGGGAGCATCATTAGGAATGAATCAGGCTCCGCAATCGATAGCCGTTCACAAACGCGTATCGCGTTCCATATAATGTTCCGATGGGTGGAAGTTATACCTTTTGGCCTGCCAGTGGATCCAGAGGTATAGAGGATGGAGGCAATGGCATTCTCATCGACCTGATCGGCATGCAGAATTGCAGGCTTTGTGTGTTTTGCAAACAGGCCTTCCAAACTGTAAACATTGGGGGGTACGTTCTTGCCTTGCACCACGAAGGTGTTGAGGTGGGGTAGCTCCGCCTTGATTTCTTCCAGGAGGTCAAGGAAGTTGGTCCCCATGAACTCGTCGACCGACACGAGTGCCTTGGCTTCCGAATGCTTCAACATATATGTCAACTCGAACTTCCGATACCTCGTGGAGAGACCTATGAAGATCGCTCCTAGTTTCAGAATCGCATACTGAACATAGGTTGCTTCGAGAGAATTTGGCAACAGCACGGCACAGCAGTCTTCTTTTTGAATACCAATCCTCTGGAACTCAGTTGCCAGCTTATCTACGTTCTCGTTAAACTCCCGGTAGGAGACTCTTTTGTCCTTGTAAACCAAAGCCTCCTTGTCGGGATAGGCGTTTGCCGTCTTTTCAAGGAGCTGCCTAAAATTGAGGCCGTCAAAGACATCGTATTCCGCTACAACCTCTTTTTTGCCTTTTGTCTGAGCCATCATGATCCTCCCGCACCTTCCTCGTATTAGATTTCCCACCTACTCGCACAACATCATCCCTTAGGCTTTTCCCTTCCCCGAGCGAAAGACGTAATTTCAGGTGCGCGGGCGTCGGCGAACGGAACGTC
Source organism: Desulfomonile tiedjei (assembly GCA_016212935.1). Taxonomy (GTDB): domain Bacteria; phylum Desulfobacterota; class Desulfomonilia; order Desulfomonilales; family Desulfomonilaceae; genus Desulfomonile; species Desulfomonile tiedjei_A. Next base: position 4,029 of record JACRDE010000270.1, read on the forward strand.
ATGACTTCCTGGTGAAGCCTTTTCCAGACCTATAAGGGCGGCGCCTATGGCGGCCGTGATTTGCGGCTCTTTCGGGACACGCAGCGACAATCCAAGCTCCTTTTCCATCCACCACACGACACCGACGTTCTTTGCCACGCCACCTGTCAAGCAGACGTCTTTGCATATCTCCCGTCGCCTGGCCATTGCAGAAACCCGGCTCGCTATCGCATGGTGAACGCCAGAAATGATGTCTGGCTTCGGCAGCCCTTGGGCGATATAGGAAATGACCTCGGATTCCGCGAATACCGTGCATGTACTACTGACTTGGACCTCCCCCTCGGCCTTGAGAGACAAGGCGCCCATGTCTTCTAGGGGCGTGTGAAGGGCATTAGCCAACGTTTCGATGAAGCGACCAGTGCCTGCCGCGCATTTGTCGTTCATTGCGAATTCGACTACGCGGCCGTTTTGATCGGCATAGATCACTTTGCTGTCCTGGCCTCCGATATCGATTATCGTTTTCGCTTCAGGGATCAGTTTGCGGATTGCTTTTGCCTGGCATAGAATTTCAGTCGCTTGATATGTGGCGAATGGGATGTAATTTCTTCCATATCCTGTTGCAACAATCGAATGCACGTCGTGCAAGGCCCTTCCGTGCTCCGATAATATCGTCTCGAGGCCTTTTTCCACAGCCTTCATACTGTTGGGTCCTGTTTTGCTAATCCAGTTTGCGAGGATACTGCCTCCTTCGATGAGAACTATCTTTACAGTGTTTGATCCGGCATCCACCCCTGCGACTAGCATCTTCTGCGCTCTTCCAAGAGTTCCAAGAAGGCGTCTATCCTAAGCTTTGTCTGAGATTCCGAATATCCGCCTGGATTTGAATGATCGGCTTCGATGATGAGGCTCGGGATGCCAAGCTCTTGCTCCAATGCCTCCTTCAGTTCATACTGCCCCAAGGAGAATCGCTTACAGCTTCTGTTGGAGTGGAAGACCACTCCGTCGATTTTGTATTTTCTCACATCCCGAATCAAAGTCTTGATACGCTGTTCAAGGCTCATGTTCAACCAGACATCTGACATGAGTTTTTCCGCATAACCTCGATATGGGTCGCTCATATTGATCCGGCCACCCCAGACATAGCGAAGGTACGTTTCAAAAACGAAAATGGCCCCAAACTGCTCGACGTAGGACAGAAGTTCCAGGTTGTACCACAAGGGGATATTGTCGAACATGAGGCGAAATCTCTCAACAGGGATCGCCCCCGTCTTGGCCGCAACTTTGCGCTCAAGTTCCGCGCGGAGTTTTCTGTAAAAGTCGACCGGAATCTGGGTTCCCAGTTGGGCGACTAGGGGAAACACGTTGCCACACATCTCGCGGGAGCCGACAGGGCAGGGAACCGCGCCCCTCAAGTCGGTGATCTCATGCCAGCATGCTCCTGCTTGATCGGACAATGTGAGGGCCTTCAAGAACCTTGCTTCATTAAATCTGCTATGGGTAAAATCCTGTAATTGGACGATGACTTGCTTTAGCTGATCAGCTACGTAATCTATTTGTTCTTTTGTGGCCTGCCCGTCTGTCATAGGGGCGTCCAAGACAATCATGGGGCAGTTATATCTCTCTCTAATGACTTCCCACCACTTGATCTGAACGAGGCAGGGTATTCGGGTGGTAATGAGGAGGTCCGGAGGGGCAGGAAGGCCGCCAAAGGGCATTTCTGGCTTTCCGGGTCCCTCCCAGAAGATATCTCCAAAATTAATGAGTGCATACGAGCAGAGGTCCGTTGAAAACCCCTTTGACATGGCCATTTGACAGAGGGGAAGGGCTAGGTCCTTTGAAGCGCAGACTGCTCCATAGTTCTCTGGATAGGCCGGAAGGATGTCGAAAGCATAAAGTAGCTCGGTAGGAACAACTCCGGAAGCCCATGCGATGGGCTTACCCATTTCTTTTGCACTGTGGATATCCGACCAGTAAGCCCGGAGTATTTGGGCTGCTTCATAGGAAGTTTCGAGCGCCCTTTTGGACTGTCTCGGTTTGATTTTATCCATTTGGTCACCCGCCACGGACGATTTCTATAAAGGCCTGGATTCGAGTGCGTAGTTGTTCCACGCCGCTTAGTCCTAACTCCGCATCGATTTGCAGGACCGGGATACCCATGCTCTCCACCTTCTTTCGAAGAAATGGATAGTCATACAGATGGGGATCGCAATACCGTTCAAGAACAAAGATCACACCTTGAACATCATCCTGACGAAGGGAATCCAGGACAAACTGGTAGCGTTCTTCACTTGGAGATTTGCAGGGACACGGAAGCTTATCGAGGTATCGGTTGGTGATTGCCTTTAGCGGATGAGTGTCTTCCTTCACATCATCCCAGTAGTATCGGGTTCCGGTGCAGAGGTCGTCCGATACTACCAGTCCTCCGCAGTCCTCTATGATTTGGTAGTATCTTGAGTCAGTTACCAAGCTTCCGGAAACATGAAGCCTTACCATTGGGGCTCCGGGGGCGGCCTCGTCATGAGCCGTAGACTTGCTCCTCTCGAGGATCGTCCTTCTTAATAGATCTGAATGGAGTTCTTTGGGTGAAGTCAGGCTCGAAAGGACAGCCTCGAGTGATTCAATGTTTGAGATCATTCCGCCCACGTTTCTTCTCAAGTTGTACAATTCTCTCAGTAAGGCCCGGTTCTCGTTGTATACGCGAATTGAGATCGATAACGCTTCTTCTGAAATGCTCTTTCCTAAATAGTCCTCCAGTGATTTCTTGAGCTGAATGACCGCTCCCTCAAATCGGTTCCGGCCGATGTCTCCTTTGACAATCAGTGGGAGATCAAGGAGATGAACGAATCCTTGTTTCACATTCTTGGTCCACAGATCGAAAAGAAGACGCATTCCGTCACAGGTGTAAGGTATGATTACCCCATCCAGATAATCGAGTTCTCCCACCAGACCCATATCGAGGCTCGACCGAATGAGCTTACATACATAGGTCTGAACGTGGGCATCAGCCCTAGCAATATGGCCGTGTGAGCCCAGGATGCGTATGGAGAGCACGCCTCCTGCATGAAGGATCTCTTCAGGAACATAGTTGCAGAAATGTCCGACGACTTTCCCTCCCGCACTCTTCCATTCATCTGCCATTTCCCTTTGTCTTACAATCAGCTCCCTGAACTGGCCTTCCATTTTGATATCCTCTTCGGACTCCATCAAACGCTTTCCTGTTGCTGCAGCTCAGCCAAATAGCGCATGTCTTCCATCGTGTCCAACTCCAACAACCTCTTCTTCCAGAGGCACTTCGCGAGACAGGATTTCGGCGGCCAACTTTTCGTAGACAGCCTTTGCTAAAGTGTTTGCTTGAATTGATGTTGGTTCCATGCAGTGGCACCGTTATTTTTGATATGTGATCAAATATCAACTATGGGATGGCTTTGTCAAGAAAAAAGGGGATGAGTTATGGTTCCGTATTGAGATTAACGGGGGAGCCGGACGTGTAGAAAAAAAAGGTCGTCGCTTGAGCTACTGCTGATGCGGTTGTGCTGCTAGATTCTCAGGACCCTTCCCGAGGGCTGGAACTGATCACTTTGTGCCGCACATTTTTGGCTTTTCACATTGTCATGTCAAGAAACCGGAGAACCAGCTGCTGGTTGCCTGTCTCGTCATGCCTGAGGTCATTCCCTGCCGACAATCGTCTTATATGCAATCCCCCAGCTCTCCATCGCGTTGATGATCGGGCGCATGGACTCTCCAAGTTCGCTCAGGCTATATTCGACGCGTGGCGGCACTTCGGCATACACAGTGCGAGTGATTATGCCGTCTTCTTCCATCCCCCGCAGGCTGTCTGTCAGGACTTTCTGGCTGATGCCCGCCAGGCTTTTTCGCAGCTCACCAAACCGCTTGGGGCCTGTGAGTATATCGCGAAGGATGAGAAGCTTCCACTTGTTACCGATCATACCTACCGTTGTAGCCACCGGACAGGGCGGCAAGTCCTTCTTGGGAATCATGGTATGCCTCCAATGCAATCAAGAATAAAGCAGTGCGACGATCAGAGTATAACACGCTACCACCAAACAATATGTTGCTGCCAAAGGCAAGCCGGCCATTTTTTTTCAGTTGCAAACGCCCTAACTGTAATAATCTTACAAAAAAGTAACCTACCCCATAAAAAAGTGCCTACTTTTCAACGCACAGTAAACGACGTATGCTTTCCATGGACAAGGCAAGGTGAGTGTACAGAGGTGTGAATGAGGGGTGATATGTCTGACTACAAAGAGCGTATAGACCGAGCGAAACATGCAATCACAGAGGCCGAATATGTTCTGATCGGCGGCGGGGCTGGCCTGTCGGACGCAGCAGGGCTCACGTATGCCGGCAAGCGGTTTACGGACAATTTCGCTTCGTTTATTGCTAGGTACGGCTTCGAGGATCTGTACACGTCGAGTTTCTACCCGTTCGAAACGCAGGAAGAACGCTGGGCCTACTGGGCAAGGCATATCAGAATTAGCCGATATGATGCACCCGCCACCGACCTTTATAGAGACCTTTTCTCGCTCGTGAAGGACAAAGCGTATTTTGTGCTGACCACGAATGTTGAGCATCAGTTCCGTAAGGCCGGGTTTCCCGAAGAAAAGGTGTTTGCGGTGCAGGGTGATTACGGGTTCTTCCAGTGTGCCCGTGGGTGTCATGACACGCTCTATTACAACGAGCAGCACATATACGCAATGACTCTTCACACAGAGGATTGCAGAATTCCCCCAAAGCTTATACCCAAATGTCCGGTGTGCGGCGGAGAAATGGACGTGAACCTTCGTAAGGACGCCTATTTCGTGCAGGATGAAGACTGGTATGAAGCCGAGCGGAGCTACGCAGGTTTTCTGAACTGCTGCAATGGCAGCAGAGTCGTGTATCTGGAATTGGGCGTGGGCTTCAATACACCCGGCATCATCAGGTTTCCTTTCGAGCGGCTCACCTATGTCAACGAGAATGCGACACTGATACGCGCCAATCGGGACTATCCCCGCGGGGCGGAAGAAAACATCAGCCGCACCATATCGTTCACGGAAGACATGACTGAGATGTTGCCGGCCATACAATCATAAGGAGAATTCAAGCACGGCTTGTTTCTATTCATCATTATACGAACGGAGGTAACACAATGGGTAACTTGAATCTGGTGGATGCATGGACAAACGACGAGAACAAGTTCTTCGCAAGCAAGAGCGCACAGGGCTACTTTGGTGGTGGCCGGTCGGCTGTGACGAGCAGCGGTACTGGCGGCTCATCCTGCGGTGCGGCAGATGACGACAAGGGCAAAGAGAAGCCGAGTTCCTGCGGCTCATCCTGCGGAGCGGGCGGCGACAAGTAAGCCAAACCGCATGCTTCGTCCCCGGTTTGGCGGCTCAAGCCGAATCGGGGACACGCGTTCAGATGACTGGAGTTCTTGATATGGACAAATACTTCGCCTTTCAGTGGCACATAACGGACAGCTGCGACCAGCGGTGCAAACACTGCTACATCTTTTCTCAGGATAACGACATTCCGGTGCGGGAAGTGTCATGGGAAGACATGCAAAAGGTATTGGACAACTGCGCGGAGATGTGCGAGCGGTTTTGCCGGCTTCCCTATTTCTACATCACCGGGGGCGATCCCATTCTTCACAAAGACTTCTGGCTCCTGCTGGAACTACTGAAATCAGAGGATATCCCGTTCAGCATCATGGGCAACCCTTTCCATTTGAATAAAGACGTGTGCAATAGGATGAAGGTCTGCGGTTGCGAACGTTATCAGCTTTCCATCGACGGGCTCCGGGAAACCCACGACAGAATCAGAAAGTTCGGCTCTTTTGATACTACGCTTCAAAGGATAGAGTGCATTCGCCAGGCAGGCATCCGTAGTGTCATCATGACGACCGTGTCCGGCGCCAACATCAAAGAGATACCGGCGATCATCGACGTGGTGGTACAGCATCATGTGGATGTCTTTGCATTCGCCCGGTACTGCCCTACGAGCTTTGACAAGAGCACGCAAATCAAGCCGAACGAATACCGGGAACTGTTGGACGTGTGCTGGGGCAAGTTCGAGCATTACAAGGATCTTGGCACCACGTTCAATCTCAAAGACCACCTGTGGACGCTCTACCTTTACGAAAAGGGCTTTTATGCAATTCCCGATGGCCTGGACGACCGGATCATCTACGACGGCTGCAACTGCGGGATTTCCCACCTGACGATACTGCCGGACGGGGACGTGTACGCGTGCCGCCGCATGGAAAGCGTGGTGGGCAATGTGTTCACGGACAGGCTGGCCGATGTGTTCCTGAGTGAGAAGATGGACAATTACAGGGAGTACGACAAATTTGAGAAGTGCGCCAGATGCGAGTTGATGCGCTTTTGTCGCGGCTGCCCCGCGGTCGCCTATGGGTATACCAATGACCCGCACAGTGCGGACCCGCAGTGCTGGAAGCTCGTTGCATAAGGACGAGGTGGAGAAGATGAACGAGGTAATCAAATGCATGCTGGAAAGACGAAGCATCCGAAAATACAGGCCCGAACAGATAACCGAGGATGAACTCGACGCCATCCTGCTCGCGGGGATTCACGCGCCCAGTGCGGGGAACAGGCAATCGGTAATAATCGCCGTTTGCCAGAATGAGAAAGTGAACTTTGAGCTCGGCAGAATCAACCGTTCCTTGTTTAAGGGGAAGATGTCGACGGAAAAGTCCTATATTTCGAAGGAGCAGCCGAGCATCGCGGACGAAGCGTCCATTCCCAGCGCATTCTACGGCGCACCGACTGTCTTGACGCTCTTTGCCCCCAGGAATTTTCTCTATTCCGTCGCCGATTGCTGCGTTATGGCGCAAAACATCATGCTCGCGGCACATTCCGTAGGCGTTGGTTCCTGCTTCGTCGCCCGGGCCGAAGATGCCTTCTTAAGCGAATTGGGGCGAGAACTTCAAAAGCAATGGGGTGTAGATGAAAGCTACGAAGCCAGAGTCCACATCACCCTTGGCTATCCGGACGGCACATACCCAAACGGGAAGCCGCGTAAAGAGAACCGGATAAAGAGGATTTCGTAAGACGTGGAGTAGGGGCAACGAACCATGAATCATGAGAAACGGCTCGACCATTTGTTGGACTACCTTCTCGGCGAGCATTCCGGGCGAACACAGGCCTCGCCACCCGGTGACTACGCCACGAAACGTGCCTTGCTTCGCAAGCTCGTGAACATACGTCCGCCACGTCCCATCTCCGACGATTTTATCAGGGTTCAGGACACGTTTCTGCAAGAGGAAGCATCGGAAAAGGGTACCGTGAGTGTCGCCGACATACCCCAGCGCCCATGGGACGACAGAATACTTTTGTGGCAGGGGGACATAACGCGGCTGAAAGTAGACGCGATCGTGAATGCTGCCAATTCCAAGCTGCTGGGCTGCTTCGTCCCTTGCCACTCATGCATCGACAACGCTATCCACACATATGCCGGAGTACAGCTCCGCGGGGCCTGTCATGACCTTATGCAGGTGCAAGGGCACGACGAAGAGACGGGCACGACGAAGATAACCCTTGCGTACAATCTCCCTTCCCGGTATGTGCTTCATACAGTGGGGCCCATTGTGAAGGGAACCGTCACTCAGAAACATCGCGATGAACTCGCGAGTTGCTATCATTCTTGCTTTACCCTGGCAAAGGAACACGGTCTTGGAAGTATTGCCTTCTGTTGCATCTCTACGGGGGAGTTCCGCTTTCCCAAACGGGCGGCGGCGGAAATCGCCGTACAGACTGCGAGGGAATTCCTTGCCAATGACTTACAGGTGAAACGTGTGGTGTTCAACGTGTTCAGGGATGATGATTACGAGATTTACCATGATTTGTTGGGACGAAACGAACACGAAATCTAGTTTGCCGTGGCGTGCGTGGCTGAGCCGGACACGCCCTCCACTCCGGAAGGGTCGCCTTTGCGCAGTTGGGACAGTGTGAGTTCAGAGACAACGGCGTTTGCCGTGCATGGCCGACAAAAGAGGGACTTATAAAGCTATTTAGTTTCCATCCGGAAACCCCAACTTCGTGAAATACTTGGGAACATCCCAAGAACTAGCTGCCATTTTCAGGCCCGATGTGAACACCTCGCCGCGGAGGTTGCAGCGGAGCTTCTCGCACTCGTAAGATGTTGCAACCATCTCTTGTAGTCCTTTGACTTTCAATGACAGTATCTGACCCCATACCTGCGACCCCTATTTGCCATTTCCTTTTTCTTTTGCCCTCAGCGCTCCGAACTGGCCTTTCATTTTGATATCCTCTTCGGGTTCTGCGCTTTCCTGCTCCAATAGTCCAGTCAAATAGCGCATGCCTTCCATCAGGTCCGTCTTTATCAAATCAGCAGCCTTTCGCTGATCTTTGGTTCGTATGGCCGCTATGAGGTTGGCATGGATCTTAAGGAACTCGGTATTCGACCAACCCGGCTCGCCTTCGCGTACAGAACGGAAAAACCTGTAGAAATAGGGCGACGTTCTTTCCCACAAGGACCTGATTATCTCTAGTAGGATCGGCAACTCGGCCTGTTGGTATATCGTGAAATGGAACGTTCTATTCAGTTCCACTAGTTTTTCAGGCTCTCTTGCATTTACGAGTTGTGAGTTAAGCGATTCTAGTCGATCTACCGTGTCTTCGCTGAGTTTGGGAAAAGCAGCTTCAATCGCAAGAATCTCAAGATTCATCCTGATCTTGTATATCTCTTCAACGTCCGCCCATGAGAGCTTGTTGACGAAGATTCTTCTGTTGGTGACTACCGTCACCAGTTTCTCGGCCTCTAACCTTTTTATCGCCTCCCTAACTGGCATCATGCTCACGGACAGCTTGCTTGCCAAGTCCTGCAGAGTTACTTTTTCTCCCGGAGCTATTTCCCCGGAAGTGATTTGGGCGGCTAGTTGTTTATAAACAGCCTCTGTCAGAGTGTTTGATTGAATTGGTGTTAGCTTCATGGCTTGCAATCCCTTTTCTGATATGGATGAAATATCAAAAAAGCAATGATTTTGTCAAGAAAGACGGCAGGCCGAGGAAAAATGGGAAAATGGAAGAATCTCCTATATCGCAATTGTAAAGAGAGGCCCAGTATATATTCGCTGCCAGGCTTGAGTGTAGTGTAAATACTCGGTCGGTCTGTCGCCAACCTTAATAGTAGCAGAATCACGATGTTTTCCAGTGCTTGCTTGCACTCACAGCGTAGCATCCGTCACGGGAGCCCATCTCCGTGAAAGTAGAGCGAGTACACTGGTCCGTGCGCCGTTAAGGGCAAAGAGCAGAGCCTCGAGTACAAAGCCGAGACTCCGCTCCACACTCTGTTCAGCAAGGGAACTTGGCCATAGGGGGAAGGTTGGTCGGCGGCTGGAAGGCCTCCCAGATACACTTGAGGGGCTTGATGGTGTCGTAGTAAGCAAAGGCGCCGTTACTGAAGTTACCGCCCATGAGCAGCGGGAACCCACTCCTGCCCATCGTTTCGGTTGTCTTGTTGATGCCGTCCGACAGGAACTGGATATGGTGCAGGCCTTCACCGTGCTGGGCCAGAAAGTCGGAGTAGATATTGCTACCAGAGACAGGTTGGAGCAGTTCCACCTGCATCGCGCCGATGTTGGCGAAGGAGACTCTCATGGTGAAGTCCCCCGGCTTACCGTGGTACGTTTCGCCGCTGAGCGTGGGCGGGTGAACCTCGCAGACGCGCCAAGGGCCGACCCCCAAAATGTCCCAATAATTCTGCATGGTCTCTTCGAGGCTCTTGACCACAATGCCAACTAGGGTGATGCCTTTCACCTTGATCCTGGCTGGGCTAACTTCTGACTCGTCCTCAGGGTACTGCGAGGCAGGGCCGGAGAACTCATCGGCCATCTTGACCTGCTCCCAAATCGTCTTGAGAGCCGAGGTGGTGTCGACGTAGTTCCAACCACCGTTGTTGCCGAAACGTCCTGAACCGACCGACCGGAAGCCGAGCTTTCCAAATGCCTCAGCATGCGCATCGATGACGCCGACGCTGGGCACGACGTATTGAACGTGGTGAAGACCTTCACCATGGGCCCTGATGAAGTCCGAATAAATGGTAGCACCTTTGACGGTTTCCAGGAGCTCAAGCTCGCATTCCCCCACCTGTGCGAATGCTGCCTTGATTTCGGTGGGCACTGGCTTACCGTGATAGGTGGTGTCATATACATCCGGATCCCTCAAAGTCAGTATTGCCCAGGGGCCTATGCCCAGGATGTTCCAATAATCCCGTACTGTTTTCTCTAAATCGTTGACAACGATGCCGACCTGATGAAGAGCAGGAATATTGATACCAGCTGACTTGTACTTTTCCATTATCTTATCTCCTTTCGGGATTGATATTATCAGGCAGTTGGTACTCGCGGCGCTTGAGAAGGATTTGGATTGGAGAGTAGGACCACGCGGAATTGCCACCCTTTGAGTGAAGGACTTCGTGATGTCACTTTCGGTACTCAAGAACGCAACCGAGCAGCCAGCCTGTTCGTGAACGCGAGCAGGTGAACAAACCTTGGTCGTGGCCCGGCTAAGGCGACCGCTTCTTTCTCGGATATTGCATTCCTACCTCATCACACAAAACACCTTCGTGCCGAGGCCTTGGCACTTTTGTATGATACGACATGGAAACCCGCTCTCATTCTACAAACGTCTTTTCCTTGGCAGGCTTCGTTCTACTCCTCCTTGTAAACGTGAATCGCACCTGTCGGGCATATCGACTCGCAGTAGTAGCACTCACCACAACGCTCACCATCGACGACGACAGCCTTGCCTTCTTTTAGACCCAGCCCCTTGCCTGGACAGTTGTCTACGCAAAGTCCGTCTCCGTTGCAAAGGTCGTTGTCGATCTCAATCCTAAGTTTCGCCATTTCGTTTTCCCCTCTATTTGGTTTTTGATGGATCTGCTTAGCCGGGCCCGGATGCGCCTGATCTTCCTCACTTGGGTCATCCGGACCCCTATTTGCAACTAAAGGTTCAAAGCAATGTAGTTGGCCTCTTCAAAAGCCGTCAGGATAGGCTGTTCATTCGGACGGTTGCAGTCACCGACCTTCTTCAGATCCGCCACCGGCACCTTGCCCTCAAGGGTCTTGGCCAAACCGTCATTGGCCACCCGGCCCATGGAGACGACTACCGTGTCAGCCTGGATGTCCTTAAGCTGCCCGTTGGCAATTGCCCTGATGCCATCATCGATTATCGCGATGGCTCTATGCTCGGTCAGCATGACCGCCTTGGCCTCAGCCAGGTAGGCCTGGACGTTGACCTTCCGACAGAAATCCAATGCATCGCCCACATCTCCAGACTCCTCGAGCACGGTGACCTGTTCAACTCCCTTCTCCCTGGTCAGGGATACGGCGGTCTCAGCACCCCAATATCCACCCAGCACAACCACCTTACGCCCCAGCTTAGCCTTGCCCATCAGGTAGTCATCCTCCGTGAAAACAAAAGGTTTATCAATGCCAGGGATGGCGGGCTTGAAGGGGGTACCCCCCGTGGCCAGAATGACCTTGTCCACATTGGCGGCCGTTACGTTCTGCTCTGTCGCCTCGGTGCCGACCTTTACTTCCACGCCTAGTTTCTTCAGTTGGGTCTTCAGCCAGTCCACCGGATTAATGAATTCCCGCAAATGAAGTTTTGGCATGCCCGCGTAAAGGGCCATGTTGCCACCTAAGTCTTTGTCTTTCTCATACAAGGTGACGCTGAAACCCCGCTCGGCCGCAACCCGAGCTGCCTCCATTCCCGCCAGACCGCCTCCTACCACCAGCAGCTTACTGGGAGCAGCGATGGGCTTCATCACCCACATTCTCTCCCTGCCAAGACGGGGATTGATGGCGCAGGTGACCGTGTGCTGGTTGAAAAGCCGCTTAAGGCATCCCTCGCCACAGGCGATGCATTTGCGGATATCCTCTGGCCTGCCCTCAATAAACTTCTTGGGGAACTCCGGGTCAGCGAGATTACCACGCCCTAAGTCGACCCAATCCGCGGAGCCGTCTTCAACAATACCTCTGGCCAAATTGGGGTCATTGATACGACCTGCGACCCCAAGCGGGATATTGACCACCTGTTTCATTCCTTCAGCCAAGTACACCAAGTACCCGCGCTTCCAATACGGAGGTTGAATCTGGTACCAAATGTTCTCAAATTGAGCTGACGAGATATCGAGCGCGTCCACTCCGGCTGCTTCGAGAGCCTGACCATACTCTTTGGCCCTTTCAGCGTTGGTACTCTGGTCGCCCATGAAGTTGTCGCCGTTGATCCTCGCCATTATCGGGTAGTCAGGGCCCACCGCGGCTCGTATTGCTTTGACGAGATCTGTGGGGAACCGCATGAGGTCGCCATACTTATCCCGGCGGTTGTTGATCATGGGATCAATAAACTGACTGACGATAAAGCCGTGGGCAGCGTGGATGTACGTAGCGTCGTAGCCCGCCTCCTTGGTTCTGAGTGAGGCTAGCGCATAATCATCTATCAACTTCTCCACTTCCTCGGTGCTCAGCTCCCTGGGGGTGTTGTCTCCCCACGGGAAACAGGCAGAAGACGAAACGGGCTGCATTCCGGTGGAAGCAACGTGAGAGCATCGGCCCCCGTGCATGATCTGCAGGACACACTTGGCCCCGGCCAAGTGGATGGCATGCGTTAGCTCTTCGTGCCCTGTTACCTGGCGGTCATTCCACATTCCCAACATTTGGCGGAAGTTGTTGCCGTCAGGCCGCATATAGGTGGCTTCCACGACAACCAGCCCCCAGCCACCAGCAGCCAGCTCGGTATACGCAGCGATTTGGCGTTCGGTTACAAAGCCATCGGGGCTAGCCCAGTTCCTAACCATTGGAGCGGAGAAGAAACGGTTCTTGACCTCCATGTTGCGTATGCGTAGGGGTTCTAATATCTTCATTCTAATCCTCCTCTCGTGATTATGTCTTTTCCTCTTGTTGGTCTATCGATGATATCAAGGACTCCTTGATCTATCCCTCTGGGGATCTTTCCTTGTCTCAGCCGGAAGAGAACCAACGAAGCTCTTTTACGACTTTTCCAGGATACTCCGCTCATGGCTCAACAGAATCCTGGTGTATTGTAACTGCAATAATTTACAGTGGTTATGGATCATCATGGATGAGCCAAATCCAGACTTGTTTCGTCATCATCACCTCTCGACGTATTCGTCAAGGTATCCTCAAGGATAGGAGAAGATCGATTTGTGCCATTCATCGATGCCAAAACCGCAAACCCTTTGCTTGGACCACTACTCGGACCCAAGTGCAGCCAATCCAGGCGCCTGTTTCCTAGCCAAAGGATAAAATGCAAAATACACTATATAGGTCAGCAGGACTAAGTTTACGAGGTCGACCCACGCCAGGGGGTCGACCCCGAAAGCGGGAACTATTTCCGGCTCGTGGAGGACAGCGACTCCGCACCAGCGCACCTTTATTTTGACTTCCTCAGGCCCTGGCGGAGGCGGCTCAGGAACATTTTTCGCTCTCACATCGTTTCTGTCGTACCAAACTGCGGCTTTCTTATCCTTGGTCTCCTTTCGTTTAATTGCTTCTCTTTGCTTGGATGAGTTTGGGCAAAGCCCAGCTTAAGTCCAGCCCTCAACTTCGGCGCGAGGCGCCGTGGCAAAGATTCCCCTTTTCACGACACTGTCCATCATCACCACCTTCTTCTTTTCCCACAGAGTCATGACATGCAACTACTATCGTGATATGTGATCAAATATCAATATGCTGCTTACTTTGTCAAGAGAAATTGCCTCACAGAGTTTTTTTTGGATAAAAGGATGGAGGATAGTCCTGCTTACCGGGGACAAGTTCCGTCGGCGAGGTCTCCGATGGCGCAAA
>JACRDE010000265.1 GCA_016212935.1 Desulfomonile tiedjei
GTCCCGAAAGGATAGTCCGAGCCGAAGACTATTCGATTCATGCCGTATGTGCTTGCGAAGTCCCTAATTTCCTCGCGGCCGCCAAGAGCGGTGTCTACCCACACGTTTTGTGCCTCGAACACTCCCGCCTTTTTGAGTCGGTAATACCCGCCGTTCAAAGCTCCCATGTGAGGAACGATAACAACTGTGCGCCCCGAAATTTCTCTGAGATAAGCCGTCGTGTTGTGGAATTCTTCTTCGAGGATTACCGGCAGCCTCCTTCTGCATATTTCTTCAATCATTTTGGTGCATTCTGGAGTTCCGTAAGAATAGACGGGCTCGTCTGAATGACGATGCCATTTTATTCCGGCAAACCCTTCCGGGACGGGATGGAAATCATTCCATACGAAGTAATAGGGGAAGACAGAACCATCCTGCGCTCTTTCCAAGAGATAACGATGCACGCTGGCCCTGCTCTTGGCGTATTGGGGGGAATCAGTGAAAAAAGGGTCGTTACGGTTGTAAATCTCTTCCACTGGAGAAAACAGGACTCCACCGTTAATTTCGCCCAATCGCCACTCCCTGGCGATGTCCTCATAGGGGAGGGTAAGTCCGCAGTGGGCATGTGCGTCCAGCACTAAATAGGGCACAGGGGCCTCCTGATACCGATGCGCGTTCAATTGATGAATACTGACTCCCACCGCGAAGAACGCCGCAACGAAGCATGAAAGCGTCTGTAGTACCGGAATCTTGCCGGTCAAGCCAGCGTTTTCATCGGAATTCGCGTTTCGTCACAGAATTCTGAGGCGCCGAAAGTCCACCATACCAGCGAGAGCGGGAATGCGGGTTACCACATTCTCGTACTTCCTAGACACAATGCCGCTTGTTTTAGAACTAAATGGCACGAAATGGCGCTTCATGCTTGACGAGGAGCCCATAGCATCACGTACACTCCGAGTAAGCAGATAGCGGATCCAATCCAGTCATAAAGGTCGGGAGGTTTCCGATCGATTCCCCATCCCCATAACACAGAGAGAACAACGAACACCCCTCCGTACGCAGCATAGACCCTTCCGAAATGCGGAAAGTGCTGAAGAGTGGGTATGATGCCGTACACACAAAGGATGATACCTCCGATGACTCCGTACCAAAAAGATCTTTGCTCTCTCAGCCACAGCCACACCAGGTAACCTCCGCCAATTTCTGCCAATCCAGCGAGAGAAAACAAAACGGCTGCTCTGATCAAGTCCCACTCCCTTCCTTATCTTTTCTGATTGAGAGTCTACTCCGTTGCTCGTACGTTCTAGTGCCCCTTCTGCCTCAAATCCCCTCAGGATCATAAGATAATAGCGCAAAAATGAGACAGGCACTATTTAGGATAGTGCCGGCCGCCATACCAGAATGGTCAGAGCCAAGGTGAGAGACATCGAACTCACCGACGGCAATACTGTTGGCATAATGCTTATGTAATGTAAATAATTAACGCTTTCCAAAAGAACCAAGCACAAGTTCCGACCAGTCGTCGTCTCCAGGTTTTGGCGGCGGAGAGATGTACGGGGCTGCCTTGAGTTCGTTCCTCCGACTCAAACCGAAAAGCATGCTAATTTCTCTGGTTATAGGTGTTTCTCTCAAGTCTACGAATCTCAGGAGATGTCCCAGGTTCAGGTCCCAAAAGTCGTTCTTCAGAGGGATGATTTCCGGCATTTTCAAGTGGGAGCCTTTTTCGACGTCCCAAACGTATTCAGCGAACGGCCAGAAACGATACTTCGCGTAAACCAGAAGTCCCTTCCTGTACTGCTTCTTAATGGTGCTCATGTAAAGGAAGCTTTGTTCAGTGTACACGGAATCCGAATCCACCTTCAAACGACCGTCCGAAAGCGAGGAATCAGTGCCCTTCCTGCTGTCTCGTTTGTACGAGTACAAATAGAAGACGCTTAGTTCTTCCACGCCGCCGCCGGTTCCATAAGTTATGAAAGGCCGGAACGTATAACGCTTGTGGCCGCTGGCATAGTGCTCGTAGTAATTCATGAACGGCCATATGAGGTCCGTTGCAGTCGAATAGAGATTATCATGCTTTACGTACAGCGGAAAAGGAGCTGCGAGGTATGAGGAACTTTGCTCGGTTCCCGGATGCTTCAAAGTGCGCTGAACAAAAGGCCATAACACATACCAGTTGAAGTATTCGTTGCGGATGGCGTCCTTGCCGAATAGCGGCCAGATCCGGAGAGATTTCCGTCCGGGACTGTCGGCGTACGTTACTATCGGCCACAGGAGCCTGATTGTGCGAGCATCGTCTTCTGTGCTCTCGTAATATAAGGGGAATAGAACAAACGAATTCTTGTCCGCACCCCAGCGTCTGTACATGTAACCGTAGAACGGGAAGATTCCCCAATATTCCTGCCCTAGATCAGATCTGCCCTTGAAGGCTGTCAACACCCTGGAGTAGCCGTCATAAGGCGGGACCTTCGACCATCTATTCTCGAAAAACGGCTGAAAATTGAGCTTGCTCTGAAATGTGGATTCCTCTCTTTTTCCAAGTGGATAAAAGAAGTCCACCCTGTCGTAGACTCCGGGAACCTTGGTGTGGAAATAGAGCGGCGGTATTCCCCAACCCTCTCCAAGGGCCCAGATATGATCAGGTGCTCGCGGATTCATGGATCGCGATATAAGGTCGGGATCGACGGCGAAAAGGCTGCCGGGTGTGGTGAATTTCAGGAAGTCGTAGGTGGAAGCTAAAGTTGAGCCAGGGTTGATGGAAGCGAGCCCCAAGAACAGCAAGAATACTCGCACGAGAACTGACAGTAACCGGTCCGAGGCCGCACTTGAGGAATACTTCACCAGGATTCTTCTTCCGGGTCTCGGTTCGGCTGATTCTTCGGCAAAGGTTATTCCCGCGCCCAACGCCGGTTTCATCCGGCCATCCTTTACTTCAACACGGCGCCCAAGATCGTGGCCAACGTGCTGATGGGAGTGGCCTCGGAAATATCTTCAGCAGTCTTGTTCATATTGCGAACGGCTCTGCGGGCCTCGTAGTACATTTCCGGGTCATTGATTAGGCGACCTACGGTACCCTGCCCATATTGGATGCTCTTGGTAATCCCTCGCATGTCCCTGACCAGTGCGTGAGCGTCTCTATAGAGCGCCTCGTCGGCTACCAATCTTCCAAGAGTGCCCCGGCCGCCGCGGACATCCTTGGTAATGGTTTCCAGCTCATCAGCTACTCGTCCGAATTTGTTGCTGGTCTTGTCCATGCCCTTGGAGAATTTTTCCATTTCATCGATAGTGTGGTTGATCTTGTCCTTGTTGCGGGCCACCATCTCCCTGAGATCTTTTGTGGCTACGTCCGCGTTGTCCACAGTGCTGCTTATCTTTTCTTTGTTGGTATCAAGAATTTCTCTCAAGCCCTTGAATGTAGCGTCCGCATTGGTGATCAAGCTTTCCACTCTTTCGGAGCCTTTCTCGTCGACGATTTGCCTGCGGGCTTCGCGAGTCAAAGCCTGGAGGTCCTGGGCCACAACCCCCATACTGTCCAGTACCTTCTCCGGATCGGTGGGTTCGGACACCATGCGGAACTCTTCGTTGGCTTTGAGCTTTCTAGCGTTGGGTTTACCAGGATCTATGATTATGACTTTGTCGCCCATGAGGCCTTTGCTTCTCAGAGTAATTCTCGAGTCTTCCGGGATAATGTTTTTGTAAGCATCCTTGAATTCCATGATCACTACGGCTTTGCCGCTGTCCGGATCATATTGGATGTCTTTCACAGTTCCCACCTTGATTCCTGCGATCTGCACCGACGCTCCGGATGCAAGTCCCTCCACTGTCTTGAAGCGCGCCTTGAGAATGAAACCTTCCACTAGTGTTAGATCCAACACCTTGAACCACACGTAAGCAAAGATGGCCAGAACAGCCAGAAAGAAAATGCCCACCTTTGCTTCCATGGAAAACTTGCTCATTCGGAGCTTGCCTTCTTTCTCAATCTGTACCGATCGGCCTGCCGCTAATGCCCGTATGAATGGCTTTACCAGCGGAGTGGGCCTGTTTCGTAAAGTCTCTCAAGACCGGCTTACACTCCCAGAAACTGTCGGAGCTCGTGACGACCCAGTATCCAGGGGGCATGCTGGTGGCTTTGCGGAGCCACTATTTTGACGACGGGAGGTGAGCGCTCGACACGGCCCGCACTTGCGGCTTTCCTGCTTCCCTACCTAACCGCATGCGGCCACATCGCAGGGAGTTCCATATTCATGGAAACTGCGAGATATCTGCGAGGTAATTCGATCAACGCTCCGTCATTGAAATCACAAGCAGCTAACCGCTTCGGCACTGCACAGCCCTCAACCGCACGCTGAAAACCAGATATCCACAGAAAGCGACCCATCTGTCTGCGCGCAAAGCTTGCACAAAAAGAATAGAAGCCTTCCGCACCGGAGCGTACGGGTGCGGTTATTCTAATCCAGACATCCAAAAAATGTCAATATCTTTGTGAAAAGGAAAAATGATCATCGTAGGTATCTAGTTGTGCATATAAGGCTTGGATTATACTGTATAAATAGCTGTAGCTGGGAATTACTTAGAATTGAGGTTGAAAGAAAATCCGAAAGCAACTTCTATAAACTAGATGATATGATTTATGTATTGTACTAATATTAATATCTTATATTGTCTCATCAAAGGCTCAGTTCAGGGGCAGGGAGCGCGCCGTTCCATAAGCAAAATCCTTGATGATACCGGCGGCGAGACGTCATATAACGGCTCATATCAGCCTCGTCGTCCATCTTGAGGAGAAAGTCCTCTCCCACGTTTGAAATGGTCACGGTACGCAATCCGCATCAGGAAGGTTCGATGATTTTCTTCAGTCTTGCGATTATTTCTTCCAGCTCCTTATTTCGGGCGATGAGCGCCTCTTCTGATTTGCGCTTCTCCTCCTTGAGACGAATCGTCTCAAAAGCAAGGTCCACAATTTCAAGCAGTTCAGCAGGTCGCATTGGTTTCTGGAGATAATAGAATGCACCTTTCTCCAATGCCGTCACTGCGGAATCAACATCTGCATATGCGGTCATTAATATACACACGCAGTCGGGTTTAACTTTTCTTAAGTCTGACAGGAGAGCCGTACCTGTGCCGTCGGGAAGTTTGAGATCTACGAGAGCCAGCCAGGGCCTCTTGTCCCTGACAAGTCTCGAAGCATCGGAACAAGTGGATGCGATGTGAACCTCGTAGCCTTCGCCTTCCAGGATGTCTTTCAGATTGTCGCAAAAGCTTACGTCATCGTCTACGACAAGTATGCTCCTAGTATTCTCTTCGGGCTGTTTTCTGGTCCTGAACATTTTCCTGAGAATATTCTTAGGGTCCATATTGGTCATCCTCCGGTTTTCATGTTTTCTACGTTTCCGGCGGTGCAGATGCTGTCCAACAGTTCGAGGAGCTGATCAAGGTCCAAAGGCTTGGTTAAGCTGGTAATCCCGTTCGCTTTCCTGATTTTATTCTGTGTGTCCGAGTCTAGTTCATCATGGAATCCCGTGACTATGGTTGCGAAGAGATCGGGCCGCATTCTTCTTATTCGTTCGTAAACCTCAAAGCAGTTTACCACGGGCAGTTTTGCGTCCAACAACAGCAGATTGAAAGCGTGCTTTCTGGCTTTGAGCAGGGCTTCCCTGCCGTCGTTAGCCACAATCGCCTTGTGCCCTTTGCCTGTGAGGACTTTCTCAAGCTGGGCGCAGAGTTTTGGGTCGCGGTCTGCAACGAGAATGTAGCCGCAATGACATCGGTCGCGTGCATTCTCGATCGTACGGATAAGCAGGTCCATTTCAAAGGGTTTGTTAAGTACGGCGTAAGCGCCTTCTTCCAGCGCCTCGCGAATCAGGTTTTCCACTATATATGCGGTGCACATTATCACATTTACGTGAGGGTCGTGCTTCTTCATGAGAGCGAGAGTTTCCACCCCGTTGAGCCCGGGCATCTTTATGTCCATAACCACTACGTCAAAACGGTTGTTGTTAAATTGTCGGATCGCTTCTATTCCGCTGGATGCAGTTGAGATCTGATAGCCTTCCTCTTCAAGCACGTCTTTTGTGCTGTCAAGGAAATCTTCATTGTCGTCGACCAACAATACTCGACCATTCAACGCAGGACTCCCTTATTCTCGCGGTCGGCCGTTACGGGGAATTACCACAGTAACCGTAGTGCCGTGACGCGGCATGCTCTTAAGGTAGACCGTTCCTCTGTGTTCCTCTACTATTTTTCGGACTATGGCCAAACCCAAGCCGGTGCCGCGAGCGCGCGTGGTGAAAAGTGGTTCAAAGGCCCTTCTTGCAGTTTCCGGATCCATCCCCATGCCGTTGTCTTGCACTTCGATGAACACCTCCGAATCCGAAGCGTAGGTGGACACCTTCACTTGGGGCTCATAGCTTTCGTTGCCGTCCACAGCGGCTTGGCGGGCCGTTACCGCCTGGACTGCATTCTCGAACAAGTTGACCACTACCCGGCGCATGGTCTCTTTGTCAAAATGCACAGCCGGCAATCCAGGAGCCAAGGCCCGCAAGAAGGCGAGGTTCCTGGGAATATTCATCTGATCCAACAATTCTGCGAGCCAGGGATTTATCTCTCCTTCCACCACCGCTGAGCGCCTGCCGCGGGTATACTCGAGCAATTCCCCAATTATGGAATCGCAGATTGACACCTGTTGCTCGATGCGTTCGAGGTGCTTTTGAGATTTCTCATCAGCATCAGCCCATTTCCTGGAAAGGAAATAGGTTGAGGAGCGGATCACTCCCAGCGGGTTTCTAAGCTCATGACTAACGATGGCCGTCAATTGACCCAATACCGATAGCTTCTCCCGCTTTATGAGTTCTTCCTGGGCTGCCTCCAGGTCCCTGGTGCGTTCTTTGACTTTTTCCTCGAGTTCCGCAGCGTGGTGGGTTAGCAGGGCTTCTCGCTCCTGGTAATAATCGATTTTGCGCTCCAGTTCTTCGGGGGTTACTTTCAGGCTTGCGAGAATTTCGGCGTAAACTTCCGAAAGCTCTCGCGCTTCAACGGGACTGAAGATCTCGGCTTGCCGCAGGGCTCTGTAGGCTGCTGCCGTGCCAATTGAGCCGGCTAGGCATTTTTCCACCTCGTTGTGCAGTTCCGCCAAGTCCACAATAGAAATCCGTCCTTGCCCCATTATTCCTGCTGCCTGAAGGCACTTTTCGGTAACTGACACAGCGTCGGCTTCACCGAGATATTGGCCCAGAAGCTCTTCGATTATTTTTTGCTTGGTTCCTGCGTCAATGTACGACTCTCTGTGGCTGGACCTACCTCGCGAGTGGCTCGTGGTGAGTGCGCCCACGAAATCCTCGGCCAGGCTCTTCTCCTGCTCGCTCTGCTCGAAGTAGAGTGAACCAAGTACATAGAGCCCCAAATTGAACAAGAATGACCAGAATACTCCGTGAGTCAACGAATCCAGGGTTACCAAACCGAAAAGCTGTTCCGGTTTCAGGAGTGATATTCCCCATGGGCCTTGCTTCAGCAGCGAATCCGAAAGCCAGCCGCTTCTAACGAATGCGGGTAACAACAGCGTGTAAAACCACACGACGAACCCGGCTCCAAGTCCCAGAAGAGCACCAGCCTGATTGCCTTTGCGCCAGGATATTCCTCCTATTATTGCAGGAACAAACTGAAACGCGGCAGCGAAAGCGATCATTCCAATGTTCACCAGCATGTAGGACTCGCCCACAAGCCGCTCGAACCAGTAGCCGATCATGATCACTCCGGCTACCGCCACCCACCTGCACTTCAGTAGATGCCGCCGCAAGAAGCCCAACCACTTGATCCAATCCACCACTGGAAGCAAAAGA
>JACRDE010000266.1 GCA_016212935.1 Desulfomonile tiedjei
GGCAGCCACACTTTCCATCCTCATATCCGGTGCCACACAGCACATGGAGATAGGTTCCGTCGGCCCAGTGGCCAGCGGGTATGCCATATACAGAATGCTGAAAGATCATTCCGAAAAGCATTGAGTCGCAGGCCTTACGATAGAATGGGGGTCGGGCATGAAGTCAATTGGTAAGAAAAAAACGTGCGCTCTGATCGTTGCTTTCTCGTTATTACTGATTCTTGCGATTATCCTATGGCACGGACATACCCCAAAGGTTTCCGGTACTTCTGAAAAAGTCACATTGGGAACTGTTCTGGAATTCTCATCATTAATCTGGGTGGCTGAGGATCGCGGTTTTTTCAGCCAATCCGGTCTGGATGTAAAGCTCAATACTTACGGCGCGGGAGTTTTCGCATTAAGAGATCTCCTTGCCAGTAAGGCAGATTTCGCGACCTGCTCTGAATTTGTCTTTGTCCGCGAGAGTTTTGCCCACAAAGATCTTAGAGTGATAGCGACGATTGACAAGGCTTTCGAGGGGGACCTGGTGGCAAGAAGAGACAGCGGGATCCGAGATTATTCCGATCTCAGGAATAAGAGATTGGGTCTGATGATGGCTACTAGCGCAGAGTTCTTTTTTTCGATCATGTTGACGTTGCACAAATTTGACAAAGACGATCTGGAAATCACCGATGTAGGCCTGCCCGAACAAGTTGAAATGATCGAACAAGGAAAACTGGACGCCATAATTACGTGGCAGCCTTACACCTCGGATGCTCTAAGCAGACTGGGAGGCAATGGCATAGCCTTGCCGGCTCAGAGCGATCAGCCGATGAATTGGGTAATAGTGACCAAGGAAGAGACCTTGAAGAACCGCCCCGCGGCAATTCAACGCCTCCTTTCAGCCGTGGCCGTGGCCGAAACTTTCATCAGCAAAGAACGGGAAATGTCTCAGGAAATTACTGCTCGCCGCCTTGGATCCGACAAGTCTCGTGTTAGACAAAGTTGGTCCCACCATAGTTATAGACTCACTTTGGATCAATCTTTAATACTCGCAATGGAAAATCAAGCGAGTTGGCTGATTTCCAATAGGTTGGTCAAAGGGGCAGTCGTCCCGAATTTTCTCCACTTCATACACCAGGATGCGTTGAAGGCCGTAAACAAGGAAGCAGTCTCCATCTATTAGGAATGCCTCAGATGACAATTCGACAAAAATTAATTATCGGCTCTGCGGCACTGCTGACATCCACCATTTGCATAGGCGCCGTTCTTGTCATCGACTCTCGTGGGATGGAGACCGGCATTGAACGGATGACAGTGAACTCTGAATTGGTGCGCATAGCTTTCAGGCTAAGAATACTTACCGAAGAATATTTGGATTCCGGTCACGAGCGCCCGTTCGTTCAATGGAAAAACCAATACGATTTACTGAAACAGACACTGGCTCGCGCTGAATTGATTCAGCCTGAAGAGCAAGAAATAATCCAGAGTCTTGCAGAAGACAGCAAAAAAATCGGCTTGCTGTTTTCGAAATTAGCGAGCCCGTCTCTCGATTCCCCAGCAGTGAAAGACAAATTGCAGGGCATGCTTACCAGGCGACTGTCATCCCTGGTTGACGATTCTTCACAGTTGAATAGGGCAACCCAGCAGACACTGGCCGGCGAACAAAGGGTCTTGCATATAATGACCGGGTCCGGGGTTGGTCTACTGGTCCTGATGGTTTTTTCCTATATCTACTTTATGACCACGTCTGTTCTGAGGCCCCTTGCGCGAGTCTTGCGCGGAGTCCAACTCCTCTCTGCGGGTGACTTCAATCACAGGATACACTTTGAGCACTCTGATGAATTTGGTACGCTTGCCGACACCTTTAACAGAATGACGGAACGTTTGCGAGAGTCGTACGACTCCCTGAAAAACGAGATAGCGGAGAGAGCGCGTGCGGAACAGGATCTGATTCGTTCCAATGTGGATCTAGAGCAATTCGCGTATGTGGCCTCCCATGATTTGCAGGAGCCCCTCAGAAACGTAGCAGGTTCCCTGCAGCTCCTTGAGAAAAAGTATAAAGATAAACTCGACGCGGACGCCCACCGATACATCCAGTACGCCGTTGAAGGGGCGGTGAGGATGAATGCTCTGATACAGGACTTGCTGACTTTCTCACGCGTCGGCACAAGGGGGAAACCGCCCCAACCAACAGACTGTGCGCAAATACTGGACCAGGCGCTCAAGAATCTGAAAACCCGTATATCGCAAGCTGCGGCCACGATTACTCACGGCCCTCTCCCCACTATTTTTTCCGATGATACGCAACTGTTGCAGGTGTTCCAGAATCTGATTGCCAACGCAATAAAATTCCGTAGCGATAAGCCTCCAAAGGTTCACGTTTCCGCAATCAAAGATGATCACGGGTGGATCTTTTCCGTTGAGGACAATGGCATAGGCATCGAGTCGAGGCATTTGGATAGAATATTCGAGATTTTTCAGCGATTGCACAAACAAACCGAGTATGATGGGACAGGTATAGGCCTCGCAATAACAAAGAAGATCGTGGAACGCCACCGAGGGCGCATTTGGGTGGAATCCGAAGTGGGGGTAGGGACAACATTCCATTTCAAGATACCTGTGATAAGGAGTCTAACACATGATGGTGTCAGCGATATTGTTGAATCCAGTGGAAATTCTGCTGGTTGAAGATAACCCGGTCGATGTGCTTTTAACCAAAGAAGCCTTGAACGACGGAAAGATATGTAATCGTTTGCACGTGGTCGAAGACGGCGAAGAGGCAATGGACTTCTTGTACCGCAGGGGAAAGAATGCGTCCTGCCCGACCCCGGATCTCATACTGCTGGATTTGAATCTTCCCAGGAAGGATGGAAGAGAGGTCTTGGCCGAGATCAAACAAGATCCCTCTCTCAAGCACATCCCGGTAATCGTACTAACTACGTCGGAAGATCAAAAGGATATTCTTAGTAGTTACGAACTGCACGCCAACTGTTTTATCACCAAGCCGGTTGACCTGGGACAATTCACTGAGGCTGTGAAATGCATTGGAGACTTCTGGTTCACACTGGTGAAGCTGCCGCAAAAATGAAATCCGCCAGAGCTGGAAGCAGCCATCAACATGAGACCATATACTTCGTCTTCTCATTCCTCGCAGTGATAACGTAGGCAAATTCCGGAAAACCCGATCTAGATCCACAAGGGTAATCATGAGAAAAAACGACGAAACTATTTGCGAGCACATGGAATGTTTGAGCCCGGCATGACGAACATTGGTAAGAAGAACTGCCTGACTGACGTTGAAGGTATTATAGTAGGAAATTTTACCTCATTGGATGCTACTTCCGGCGTGACAGTAGTCCTATGCCTGGAGGGAGCCGTGGCTGGCGTAGATGTTCGCGGCTCCGCGCCCGGAACCAGGGAAACGGACTGCCTCAGGCCGCTCAACCTGGTGGAAAAGGTGCAGGGGGTGGTACTCACCGGGGGATCCGTGTATGGACTGTCGACCACGGATGGAGTGGTCAGATGGCTTGCTGAGAAAGGGTGCGGATTTCCCTTGGGACAAGGAATGGTGGCGCCCATAGTTCCTGCTGCAGCGCTCTTTGACCTTGGACGAGGAAAAGACTACGTTCCCCCAGCAAATCAGGAATGGGGCGTCCTGGCCTGTGAATCGGCAACTTCACAAGCCGTGGAGTTGGGATGCACAGGTGCGGGCACGGGAGCCATGGCTGGAAGCATCAAAGGCGGGCTGGGCTCGGCCAGCGAGATTCTGGATTCAGGCATTACAGTAGCAGCCCTGATGGCGGTGAATGCATTGGGGTCGGTTATCAACGAGGCCACTGGCCTGCCATGGGAAATCAGCTCGGAATTGAACGGAGAATTCGGCCCATTGGGTAAGCGAGCCGCAAGGCTACCCGAGAAGACCAGGCCTCAGTCTCCATCGAATACAACCATAGGCGTGATTGCCACAGATGCCGTTCTGACAAAAGCTCAGGCTCAGAAAGTGGCCCAAATGGCCCAAGACGGCCTGGCCCGTGCAATCAGGCCCGCACACACCATGTACGATGGCGATGCCATATTTTGCCTTTCCACCGGAAAAGTCGACCTACCACAAACAGACGGCTTCTTTGTAGCGAGGGGAGCCGAGGCCTTGAACCAAATCGGAAGGGCCGCAGCGGATTGCACGTCGCGGGCTATCATCAGAGCCGTGATAGAGGCTCGCAGTCTGGGGACTATGATTGCGCTTCGGGATCTGGGGCCGCTCTGGGAGTAAACTTTCCATTGATGTGAAGATTACGAAGGATTGGCCATCTCAAGGCCTTGATCCGGCATGTCGCATGGGCCCAGAATGTGGTCTGATCCCAATGCTCATTCAAAGAAGTAAGCTTGGGGTGACCGTCTTTAGTAAAGAGTTCCTCCAAACCCCTTCCAGAAACTTCTATCATTTGCCTGAATCCCAAATTTCCTTTCAGGAAATGGGGATTCAGGCTTCCGCCGGAATGAAGATCTCGAAGCTCAGAGGCAGGCTGGCGGAGTTGTACGCTTAATGGTGGATCGGTATGATTTCATGAGAGATCCCCCTGAATACTGAGCTGCGCAAGCCCATAGCCTGAGTGTTTGGGGTCGTTTAGCGGTCGTGACTGGAAGCTTTACCGGTGAGGGTTTGTCGATTCCATATCCTTTGATGAACCATACGGTCATTACGAAGGTCGCACGGCTCGATTACGCAAATCGGACATTCCGGATCAAGGCAAGGGTCCAGGTGAACAAGCAAATCAGACATGCCGCCGAAATGTGAATCAAATGCCTTTTCCAGGCTCTTGACTTCGCCGTGGGCGCTCTCCAGGGGCAGTTCTCTGGGAAGGATCAGGTGGAAATCCACATGAACCCTACTCCCGGATCGCCATGCCCGGAGGCGGTGGATGTCTATCCATAGATCCTTCTTGTGCTTGCCCAGTAGGTCGCAAATTTCGTCCAACAGCTCAGGGTCCGCAGCCTGCATAAGTCCTCCGAATGCCTTGCGTACGAGCCTAGTCCCCAAGAAAACAATATTGACACCTGCGACGCAAGCGATTATTCCGTCGAACCTGAACCATCCGGTAGAGTAAACCACAATCAAGCCCACGAGGACCGCGGCCGAAGTGTAAACATCACTGAGCAGATGTTTCCCGTCTGCTTCCAGCACGATTGACTTCGTTTTTTTTCCTACCCTTAGAAGCATCAATCCTAATGCAAGGTTCCCGGCCCCTGCGGCCAAAAGAAAAAACAGTCCGTTTCTGAGGTTAGGAAGCTCCTGAGGTTGGAGAATCTGTTTCACGCCTTCCCAGAAAATACCTCCTGCCGCAAATAGAATGAGGGCGCCTTCAAATCCCGCGGAAAAGAATTCGATCTTTCCATGACCGTAGGGATGACTTTCGTCAGCAGGCTTCGCTGACAGGATGACGCTGCCCAGCCCGAAACCGCTAGCCACGACGTTTATGATGGATTCAAGCGCATCCGACAGAATCGCTGACGAGCCGGTGATCCAGTAGCCGCAAAATTTCATGCCCATCAGAATCACTCCAACTGCGAAAGCCAGGAGCATGACCTTGAAATTGGCCCTGAAATGATCCTGGTGAGCAGGAGAGATCTCAATATCCAATTTGTCACCGTCTTTGCGGCAGGCTGTAAACGAATTGTCTTCCACCGAAACTCCTTTTGTGGACGGCAAGAAGAAAGGGTGTCCTTTGTCCTAAATTCTTCCGCTGCGCGGTCAGGTCAGGGTACCTGAGGATGGGAGAGATTGCTGCGTCCTGCAAGTCTCCTGCGCTGCCGACTGCACATCGACATTGCACAATTTTATACGTAACTCAGCGGTTTGTCATGTCTTTATTGCTTCGCCAATTCTTCCGGAGGACGGCTAATGTTTCCGGCGTAGACGGGGCAATCAAAATTGTGCCTTCCATAATCAGTCACGTTGGTCAGCAAAGGTACCATCCGGAGGCGCTAATACGAACATCCATGACTGTAAGTGTTAAATAATTCGTGGACAAGCCCTGTCGCTTGGGCTGCTCCACAATAGGGCGGCATGCCGGAAAATGGGATGTCCGGACCGGGAAGCTGACGGGGTCTTTGACAAATTAAGAAAGCGGAACCGATTCTCTTCAGTTCCGCTTCATGGTTTTTGTTGGTTGTAGAAAGTTACCTAGTTTCCAACGCTACTTAGATCTTACTAGTTCCTTCTGTCATAATGCTCCTTTCGTTGGGGCCGATCAAAATCAGCCAGTAAAAAGCAGCACATGGGTTCATTATACACAAGCAGGCGTTGAAGTCAATCGGATAGTGAAGACCACGAAAATTTCCAGATGACCGCGGACGATCAGTCCCTGATCCTGTCCCAGTGGTTCAAACGCGGCTCCAATCGACCTGTCCACGATCCTACCTCATGAACTCTTCCCGACCGAAACACCCTCAGTAGCATGCAGACTGACTGTTAAGGCCAATGTCCAGTCACAGACTTAGGAGAGACCATGGTCAAAGACCTGTTTAACGAAATGATATGAAGACTGGAGTGGGCTAAGCTCAGGAGATTGGAGCCTCAAATTTACCAGGGCGCTTCGGAATACGCGTGCCGCATTCCTGTAGATGAGTCTCTATCATACGTAGTGAGCATACGCGGACAGAAAGAGCCCGGCGTGTTGATTCGCTCGTTTTTCCCTGATGGCGAACCCCATCATTACGTGAAGATTGACAGACTCGAACTGACGGAAGCCATGTCCCTGTTTAACGCGGCTGCTTTGATCGTTTATGGGAGACTTATACCGCTGTGTGATGGCAAACAACGCCCCCAGACGCCTTTGCGGAGCAGCGCACCATTATTCTAGCAATGTTGGCAAGTTCGGTTTTGAGCCACGGGGCTCCAGGTGCTTGCAGGATCTTACGATGACTGGAGCAGATCGCATACTCATTCTTGAAACTTTCCGGCAGCGCTACTGAACGAAATGCTCCGAGTGAAATATGACTCGAGTCAGGGTTTCGCTCAAATCTCTTGAAGTGTAGGGCTTGGCCACAACTCCGCAAAAACCGTATTGGTTAAAGGAAGCCATTATGGGGTCGTTTGAATAACCGCTTGACACAACAGCCTTTATTCCCGGGTCTATTTCCAGGAGCTTGCGTATCGCTTCCGCACCTCCCATGCCTCCTGGAACAGTCAAATCCAAG
This sequence comes from Desulfomonile tiedjei, assembly GCA_016212935.1. GTDB lineage: Bacteria > Desulfobacterota > Desulfomonilia > Desulfomonilales > Desulfomonilaceae > Desulfomonile > Desulfomonile tiedjei_A. The sequence goes on from JACRDE010000266.1 coordinate 7,180, forward strand.
ATGACAACATCAAAAGGACTATTCGCGGCTCTCGCAAATCTGTAGAGCTGGATGGCCTCATAGCCGTCTCTTGCACACTGAACGTCATAGCCTAGAGTGGACAACATTTCAGCTGCGACAACTCTGATTGAATCTTCATCGTCCATAACCAGTATCCTTCCTGCCCCTCCGGTTACTACCTCTCCCGGAGTCGCCGATTTCTCAGCTTCTCTTTTCGAGGCGGGGAGATACACATGGAACACGGTTCCGAAGCTTGGTACGGATTCAACAGTTATCAAGCCTTCATGGTTCTTGACTATAGAATAGGCGGTGGCGAGACCTAGGCCGCTTCCTTTCTGCTTAGTAGTGAAATATGGATCAAATATTCTGGGAAGAATGTTCTGGGGTATGCCGACACCATGATCGCGGACCACTATTTTCAGATAGTCTCTGTCTTTCAGTGGTAGACCTTGCGAGGAATCCACGGTGACATTTTCGGCCCCAACACCAATCACTCCTCCCTGCGGCATTGAATGAACTGCATTGATAACGAGGTTGTTTATGACTTGGCCGATCTGCCCGTCATCAATCTCAACTGTCGAGAGATTGTCGGCAAGAGAAAATTCGCAACGAACATTGGACCCCCTCACAGCGAAGTGGCAACTATCCTTTATTAAGTGCGAAATTTCCATTGCCTTCCTGATCGGAGCTCCTCCCTTGGAAAAGGTGAGTAGCTGTTGGGTTAGTCCTTGCGCCTGAAGGCACCCTTTTTCAGCTTCCTTCAACCTTCTTTTCGTTTCTTCCGAAGAGGCTGCGTGCATCCTGGCAAGAGAAATATTGCCGAGGATCACAGTCAGAATATTGTTAAAATCATGCGCAATGCCTCCGGCAAGTATCCCGAGAGACTCAAGCTTCTGAATTTTGACAAGCTCTTCTTCCAGCCGTCGCCTTGCAGTTATATCAACTACGAAATTCAAGGTGGCAGGCTTCCCGTCCCACTTGACAGGGATGGCGGTAATTTCAGCCCATTTGATATTTCCGAATCTATCGAAGATTCTGAAAGGATAAACACTGGGGACGTACTCACCACTCATCCTCCTGGCGTAACGCTCGGCAACCATTGCACGATCATCAGGGTGAACAAAATCAGTGAAATCGGCTAACTTCAGTTCCTCCTCGGTATATCCGGAAAGCTCCATGGCCCTCGGATTAACGAATTTGAGCATCATATCCTGAACCACAAGAATAGCTTCCTTAGCGTTATCCACCACGAGGCGGTATTTTTCCTGCGATTCCCTGAGAGCATCCTCCGCGCGCTTCCGATCGGTAATATCCCTAGCAGTGCCATGAACACCCAAAGGTTCTTGCGGATCGCCTATAA
>JACRDE010000268.1 GCA_016212935.1 Desulfomonile tiedjei
CCCGGAACTTAATCCCGTCGAGCATCTGTGGGAAGAATTGAGGGAAAAGTACCTCCCAAACAAAGCATTCAAGTCACTCGATGCCGTCGAGCACGCGCTGTGCAAAGGATTGCGAGACCTTTATGACGATCCCGCGAGAGTCAGATCAATGACTAACTTCCCCTATTTGCAAGTCACTTGTTGAATTGCGAAATGGTATTACAACCATGCGCGGCCGTTCCTGCAGACAAGGTATATGCGAGGGCCAAGAACAGGGTGTACCTACAGGATCGAGGCTACACGGGTGGGGTTATGAGCCGAGCCGTACGAGTGCGCTCTTTGGCAGAAAATGAGAAGGCTCGCAAGAGAAGCATCAGCATATTCCGTTACGTCGTGGAACAGACGTTCGGAACCCTCAAGCGGAGATACGGCCTCTTTCGGGCGCGCTACGTCGTCAGACCGAAGACTCAAGCGGAGCATTTGCTCTGTCAAAAACTGAGGACATCCAAATCAGGAGTCTCTCCCTGACCCGAATTCCCACGGACACGTACTTATTTGAATCCGTGCATTGGGCAATGGCTTGTCGAAACCAACCGCCTTTCAGGCAACACTCAGTATCACCTAGCCCAGTTGGGGTCCACGCCCGTTGCAAGCGTGGTCCAGTATGTGCCATCAAAGTATTTCCACGTTCCGTCGCCGTATGTGTAGACCCACCTTTGTCCGGGGGCAGAGTCTTTCGTGATGGTTTCCGAAGGACCCGTATACGTGACATCGATCCAGATGTGCTCTCCTGAGCCAGGTGCGCCTGTGCTGAACGTACTTCCGTCGAAATACGTTCTCCAGATTTCAGGATTCGTATCATCGCCTACCGCTATGTGGCCCCAGGTCGAGAAGGCGATGGCTAGCCTATCATACCACGCATGAGTCCCCCAAGAATATCTCAGGAAGGAAGTTGCACTTGACGCAGAGGGAGTGCCCGGCACCTGTGCATAGAACGCTAGTTCATCATTTGCATAATCATATTTGAAACGCCATTCGCCGCTGTTAGCCCCATGGATTCCACCATCCCACAGCCAGGTCGTCCCCACGTCACTGAAACCGCCCATGCCGCAGGGGATGTCATCCCGGGCATTCCAGTATTGGATGTTGGTCCCACCCGATGTGAAGCTAGATAAGAGTAAGAAACGCTCGTTGCCTCCTCGAATGAAGCTCCCACCTGCTTCCCAGTTCCCATATTCTAACGAATAAATCCCAAAATCGAAAGTCCAGCCGTTTTTCAGATCATGTTGGGCACTATCTCCGATGAAACCGGAACCGAGGGCAGTACCCAACATCCAACTGGACCAGTTACCGCCTTCCCAGTCCCACTGTCCCGAGCCGTAGGTATACTGAAAAGCGAATCCGTTCGCCGACCAGACTGCCGAGTCGGTAGAGACATTGTATGTGTAGGTCCACACGCCATTGTCGTACGTGTACAAAGTGCTGTGTGGTTGCCCGTCACCGATGAAAGATGAAGATTGGTACAAATCGGTTACAGCCTGCCACGAGCTATCGTGCGCGGATCTTTGCCACCACCTCCCACTTATGCTCCTGTAATCGTACATGAACCTAAGGGCTTGGTCGGAATGCCTTCGCCAGTTGCCGTATTCCATAATCGCACCGACGACGAGGATACAATCATAGGAAAATTCCCAGTAGGTCGACACTTGATGCCACGCGCCATCGCCGATGAAAGAGGAAGAGTTTTTCGTACTGCCCAATTTGGTCCAGGCAGTTCCATAGTCGAACCACTGGCCGGTTCCATATTGAAAGGCAAACCGGGCAGCACCCGTATAACTTCTGGCCCAGTTGCCTGTATCGCCTGCGTAGCCGTACACGAACATCCACGAATTGCCTATATAGTTCAGCGTACCACCACCGACAAACGCGGCGGACTGTCCCGAACTGCTGAGGGTCAGCCACGGACTGCCATAAGGATTGTAATGAGACCACAATCCGTTCGTGAAATTATATGCGAACCGGGCAGCACCCGTATCACTTCTGGCCCAGTTGCCTGTATCAGCCGTGTAGCCGTATACAAGCTTCCATCCGTTTCCGAGATCGTTCAGCGCACCATTCCCCAGAAAATACCCGGAACGGCCTCCCGAGCTCAGAAGCCTCCATGTAGGGCCTCCGTAAGGATCGTAATCGTACCACCGGCCGGTGGCAAAGTTGTACGCGAACCGGGCAGCACCCGTATCAGTCCTGGCCCAGTTCCCCGTTTGCGCCGAGTTGCTGTACACGTACTTCCAGCCGTTGATGAGATCATGCGCTTTTCCGTCAAAGATGTAGCTGCTGGAAGCTCCCGCCGCGCTCAACGTCTGCCATTTCTTGCCGTATTGATCGTACGCATACCACTTGTCCGTTGAGTTGTTGTAAGAAAAGCGACTGTAATTGTCGTAGAAGTACCATGTGGAGCCTCCCGAATCCAGGTACGTCCATCCTGAGTACCCCGGTACGGGAGTCCCGGCGGCCATCAAGGTCTCAGGAACGCACATGATTGTCAGAAGAAATGCCAAAACCGCGGCACTCCCGCCCCCCCATCTGCTCAAGAAACCTAACCTAATCATCTGGCTCCCCTCGATTCGGTTTTGTCCGCAAATTTGACAGCTGAATGCTACCTCATCGTGGCTTGAGATGGGCAAGTCGCCTCATCATAGGTTCCCGTATTGGCCTGCCGGCCATCGGTGCTTGCAGCGTAGCTCGGGCTGCGAAGTCCTTCGCTTGACTCCCCTGTACATGCGTAGGAAAAGAAACCCATGTCGATTGAAATATAAGTGATACCATTTCGCAATGCAACAAATAACTTGCAGATAGGGGGAAGTTCGTCATTGATTTGACTCTCGCGGGATCGTCATGAAGCTCTCGCAATCCTTTACACAGTGCGTGCTCGACGGCGTCGAGTGACTTGAACGCTTTGTTTGGGAGGTGCTTTTCTCTCAATTCTTCCCACAGATGTTCCACGGGATTGAGTTCCGAAAGATGTGGCAGCGCCGACGTTACTCCACCCATCACACACCTCCCCATGATCTAAGTCGGGGAGTCTATATCAAATTCTAAACTGAATCGCGAACTGGTGTCAGAGTAGCTCGACGGAACGCACATTAATATAATTTAATCTTGCCTCTAGGCCCTTTCTCCTGTAATCTCATAGTCTGGTGTGAATCCAGTTACCATTTGATTATCAGAACCGGAGGCGCCGATTTCCAGGCCAGGGGGTTCAGCTGCCACGGTTCGATGCAGTTAGAGGCTTGTGTGTATCTATTCGTGCGTCAATACTGGTGGGCGCCAGTCGTAGCCGGGAACCTTCTGCTCAGTAGCAACAGCACTCAAGAAAGGTCATAGAGGCGGTCATGGAAGACCCCGGGAAAATCCTGATCGTTGAAGACAGCGCTATGCAGGCGAAGCGTCTGAGGCGGCTGCTGGAAGAGCACGGTTACAAAGTTGTGGTGGCCTTCAATGGCAAAGAGGGTCTCGCCGCTGTCCGGGAGAACAACCTGTCACTCATTGTAAGCGATATAATAATGCCCGAAATGGACGGGTATCAGATGTGTCGCTCGATAAAGCAAGATCCGCGTGTCTGCCACATTCCAATAATCTTGTTGACTTCGCTTTCCAATCCCGATGATGTGTTCTTGGGCCTCGAATCCGGTGCTGACAGTTATATAAGCAAGCCTTATGAAGCCAAAGTGCTGCTGTCCAGAATCGAATCCGTTCTGACAGCATTTGAAAAGCGAAAAGAAGACAGGCCTGGAGAAGAACTCGAGGTATACATTGGGCCCAAGCGGTACCTCATAAAGTCTTCCAGGTATCAAATTCTGAATCTCCTGCTTTCCACTTATCAGGACGCAGTGGAACAGAACAGGATCCTGCGCGAAATGCGCACCAAGTTAGTGATGGTAAACGAAGAGCTTCAAAAGCTTGTGGCAGAGCGTACCGATGCCCTGAAGCAAGAAATTGAAGAGCGCAAACGAACAGAAGAAGCTCTAGCTTCTGAAAAAGAACGCCTTTCGGTGACCTTGCGCACCATCCTTGACGGGGTCATTACAACTAATACCGAAGGCGAAATAATACTCATGAACAGGGCTGCGGAAGAATTCACAGGCTGGCCCCAGGTCGAGGCAATGGGACGGCCCATCACATCCGTGTGTAACCTGATCAAGACCGAGACACGAGAAAGCGGCGAAACAGTAGTCGCGAACATCCTCAAGAGCGGTGGACTTTTCGGGGTTGGCGATGAGATCACTCTGGTCTCAAGAGGTGGAACCGAGCGCATTGTTGCAGTAAGCGGCACCCCCATTCTCGATCAGATCAACAGAATCATCGGGGTAATTCTCGTCTTCCGCGATATAACCGAGAGCAAGAGAATAGAAGAAGAGCTGGTCAAAGCTCAAAAGCTGGAATCCCTTGGGGTCCTGGCCGGGGGAATAGCCCACGATTTCAACAACTTGCTTACAGCCATCCTTGGAAACGTAAGTCTTGCAAAAATGTACTCAACACCGGGGGATAGAGCCGTACAAAGGCTGGACGAGGCGGAAAAGGCGTCGCTCAGAGCCAAGGATCTGACACAGCAATTGCTCACGTTTGCAAAAGGAGGGGCGCCGGTAAAAAAGACCGTTTCGATTTCGGACGTGCTCAAAGACTCGGCGAAGTTCGCTCTCAGGGGCTCCAACATTCGCTGTCGCTTTAAAATAGCTGACGATCTGTGCTCTCTGGAGGTGGATGAGGGCCAAATCGGTCAAGTGGTGCACAATCTGATAATTAACGCGTATCAGGCCATGCCTGATGGCGGGACAATAGAAGTCCGGGCTGAAAACTCCACAATATGGCCGGAACAGGATATGAACACCACCTTGTCCTCTGGCAGGTACGTCAAGATCTCTGTGGCTGATGAAGGGCACGGAATACAGCCGGAAATATTGCCCAAAATCTTCGATCCTTACTTTTCTACTAAGAAACGAGGCAGCGGACTAGGTCTTGCCACTTCATATTCCATTCTGAAGAATCACGACGGCATGATTACAGTAGAATCGGAAGTAGGGTTAGGGAGTACCTTTCATATATTCCTTCCGGTGTCCACAAAGAGAGAACCCAAGAACGAGCAGGTTAAAGTCAGGCCGATTCAAGGCAACGGCAAGATTCTCGTCATGGATGACGAAGAGATGCTCCGGAATTTCGTAGGTGAACTTCTGGATCTCCTGGGGTATGAGGTGAAATTCGCTGCTGACGGGCAGGAAACCCTCGAAGTTTATCGCACGGCAAAACGAGACGGGTCGCCTTTTGACTGTGTTCTAATGGACCTTACTATACCCGGCGGAATGGGAGGAAGGGAGGCGATTCAAAGGCTTCTCGAAATAGATCCCTGCGTTAAGGCTGTAGTGTCAAGCGGATATTCTGATGATCCGGTGATGGCCGACTTCCGAAAATACGGCTTCTGCGGCGTGGTTGCAAAGCCGTATGATGCGGAAAAGCTCAGCGAAGTCCTGCACCGGGTGATTAATCGCTGAACCTTAATCATTGAATTACGGGGGGAAAGGTTCACGCGGGCAGTGTTGTAGCGAATATAACGAAGCAACCTATCTGTCGGAAAGCATGGAACATGCCTGTCGTTCGAATCCTTGTCTCATACTAACTCCCATGGCGTAGAGCGGCACAACGAAGAATGAAAATCGTAGCGTGGGACGTCCCCGGCTTCGCCAGGGATAGATTGGGGTTGTGCCCGAAGAGTTCTGATTTTGTTTTCATGGAGGTGGAGACTCATC
>JACRDE010000271.1 GCA_016212935.1 Desulfomonile tiedjei
CGTCAGAACCACCTGTGTCATGGCCTTCCGACCTCCTTGTTATGTTAAATCGGAAATAGTGTCCAAGTTCCCAATGTGTAGCTGCTCAAGTGCTTCACATCGCCCGCTACACCAAACATTTTGAGGGCGGATTCGCCGTTCATTTTTCCCTTCTGGTTGCGGCTACGGCTTTGAACCGTGAGCTGACCTGCCGAAGCTCACCCCTACTTCCACGAGACCGTGCAGGAAAATCTCCCGGAAGGTTCGAACGTAGAGAGGTCCATCTAGCTGATGGCGGTTGAGCACCCACTGATGCAGCACCCCATCGTGCATGGCCATGAAGGTCAGGGCAGCCACCTCTGGATCCAAGCTTTTCTTGAACAGGCCCTGGCGTATACCTTGATGAATGATTTCACTGACGACTTTGCGATACTCCCTGTAAGTCCCTTTGAGAGCGGGTTCGAAATCCACATCAGCGTGGAGCTCTGTGGTCAGGAAAGTGAGAAAAACGCACAGATCCTGATTTTCGACAGCGAATTTGGAATTGAAGGTTATGAGACAGTGGACCTTATCCAAAGCGCTTCCAGTGCATTGTTCCAAGGCATCAACCATGCCTCCGATAAAGCGAACCTTGAATTCATCAATAATTCTAAGTAATAACTCGCCCTTGCTTCGGAAGTGGGAATATAGAGCTCCCTTTGTCAGTCCCACTTTCTGGGTAATTTCTTCAACAGAAGTGCCGTGATAGCTTTTTCTAACGAATATCTCGAGCGCTGCTTGAATAATTTTTTTCTCAGTGTCGTCAGAGCGCTTCATGGGAATTTCCCTGGTACACATACTAACCGGTTGGTATCGATTACCGTACGAGTTCTGTTCACCCGTGTCAAGACTTTTCTGCCGGCTTCGCTCGGCGTGGACTGCATAATTTGACATTTTTTCGATAGCGCTGCTTTTGCTTGACAAGTCGGTTCGGCCAGTGAAAAGATACTAACCGCTCAGTATTTTCAGCGTCTAGATATTTCAAAAGCCGCAGTGTCGGACAGGAGTTGGATTACCCCAGGGGCTTTTTCGGTAGCCAAGGGCCTCCGGAGTCCCACTGGAAAGAGCAAAGTGCTCATTTTTCATGGAAGCTTCGGGATAGTCTTGCTTCTTTCAATGAATTCGCCCGCTGATGTAAAAGGACTACCCGGTAGTCTCATTCTTTCCCTCAGGAGGCATCTCATGGACTACACCCTAAATGACGAACAGAAACAAATCGTGGAAGCTGCGCGCAAGTTTGCGAGCAATGAGTTCCCCAAGGTAGCTCTGCAATGTGATCGGGAAGAAAAGTTTCCTAAGGAAGTCTGGCAAAAGGCTGGCGAACTGGGTTTTATGGGCATTTTCATAGCCCCTGAATACGGGGGGCTGGGAATGGGTTGCCTTGAGCATGCGATGGTCATGGAGGAGTTCTGGCATGTGGATCCGGGGGTCGGAAACATCTTGCTGGCCGTTTTCGGAGCGGAAATCCTTGGGGCCTTTGGTACAGAAGAACAGAAACAGAAGTACCTGCTTCCCGTAGCCGAGGGAAGAGCCATCATGGGTTGCGCCATTACCGAACCGAATGCGGGTAGCGATATCTTTGGGATCAGAACTCGTGCATCGAGCACATCCGACGGTTACCTCATCAATGGCTCCAAGCAGTTCATCACCAACGGGAGCATTGCCGACTTCGTCCTCGTATTCTGCCTCACCAATCCGGAAGCCGATAAGCCCACCCGACGTTTCAGCTTCTTGATAGTCGAACGAGATCGCAAGGGCTTCGTGGCAAATAAACTCAAAGGGAAAATGGGAATCAGAGCCTCAGACACCGCAGAACTATTTTTTGACGATGTCATCGTGCCTTCTGAAAATCTCGTGGGTGGGAAGGAAGGAGGAGGTTTTGCGCAGGTGATGCACCTTTTCAACATTAATCGGGTTGTCGCTGCTGCTCAGGGAGTGGGCGTAGCGCAAGGAGCGCTTGACAAGGCGGTCGCTTATGTTCAGCAACGCGGCCAGTTCGGGGCTCGGCTTGCATCCTTCCAGGGTATTCAATTCAAGATTGCGGGCATGGCCGCTCGCGTCGAAAGCGCCCGCTCCCTCTACCACAAGGCCGCCTGGCTATTGGATCACGGGCAAGTTGATCGGAAGCTGGTTTCCATAGCCAAGCTCGTGGCCGGAGAAACCGCGGTCCGAGTGGCCGATGAAGCCGTTCAGTTACATGGCGGTTACGGATATATGGACGAATATGACGTTCAGCGATTCTACCGCGACGCGAAGATTGTAGAAATCTATGAGGGAACCAAAGAGATCGAAAAACTCACCATAGCACGAGAGATCCTGGGGAGGAGTTGAGCGGTGGATTGCACTCACACCAATGCGCAATCAAAGCAGTAGGCGCTAACTTGACGAACTAGCTCACGTTATTTCAGCTACTTAGCCAAGTGCAATACCGTCACCTCGGCAAAAGCCGGGGTCCAGAGTCTGTTGAGAAGACTAGATTCCGGCCTTCGCCGGAATGACGGATTAAGAGCCAAACATCCTTAAGTTAGCGCATATGCCCAGACCCTCCAAAAAACTTTTAACACTTGGCGGAATCCCTATTTTTTCCAAGGGAAAAAGAGGATTCAGTTAAAATGCTAGAAGTTCTTGGGATGGCGAACTAAAATCGATCAGAGACTTTTATGGAAAGAATCTGGCGTCTGCGCGGGTGTGTGGTAAAATACCTTCGGTGAAAATGCTTGAAGTGAGGCTAATTCATCGGAGATGACTGACCTCGGTTCACACTTCATGCGACTACCGGGAGGAATCTCATGAAAAAATCCATCGGTGCGAAAACTATTCTATATCCGACACCGGTTCTGATCGTGGGAACATACGATAAGGCCGGTAAGCCCAACGTGATGACGGTTGCCTGGGGCGGCATTTGCTGCTCGGCTCCGCCTTGCGTGTCCATATCGGTGCGTGAGGCTACGTATACCTACGGCAATCTGATGGAGCACAAAGCCTTCACCATAAGCATTCCTTCGGAGAATTATGTGAAGCAGGCTGATTTCATTGGAATTGCTTCGGGAAAGGATGTTGACAAGTTTGCAGCGACCGGACTGACTCCCGTGAAAAGCGACGTAGTGAATGCTCCGTATGTCGCAGAATTTCCGTTAGTGTTGGAGTGCAACGTCATTCATACTCACAAAATTGGCCTCCATACGCAATTCATCGGTGAAATACTCGACATAAAGGCAGACGAGGCGGCCGTCGGAGATAAGGGACCTGAGATCGACAAGATCAAACCGTTTCTGTGGTCGCCGGATTATGGCCGCGGTTATTACGGACTCGGTCGGTTTCTTGGCAAGGCGTTCTCAGTCGGAAAGGACCCGAAATAGAACATTTACAAGAGATTGTAGGCCCGGAACCAGTGATGAACACAATCCAACGTCCGTGCTGACTGAGACCAGGTGTACAAAGCCTCGAAGGTTTTTAAGGCGACCTCGTATCAAAGGCAGCGGACAGGCCAGACTGATACTAATGCGCATTTAAAGAAGTAAGATTGGGGGGACCCTCTTTAGTAAAGAGTTTCCCCCCAAACCCCCTTCCAGAAACTTCTATCATTTGCCGGAACCCCAAATTTCCTTTCAGGAAA
>JACRDE010000023.1 GCA_016212935.1 Desulfomonile tiedjei
GCTACATCCCCACCTCAATCGGGGTCGGTGTCTTCATTCTTCACACAAGCGGTGCCTTCATCAGACACCGCTTGCTTGTCATCCATTCTTCCGTATGCTAGCGGATTGCGGCTCTACTGGCAAGACGTTAGCTGGTCCGCCGTGCCGGCAGACTTGATGCCGGAAACCTTGATGCTGAGGACAGAACTGAGAAAGCCGCTTATCGTCTTCTTGTCGATCTTCAAATCCTCAATTATTCCCCTGGCAGTTTCGTTTTCAGTCACCGCCTCCGCCGGAAATGTGGTTTCCTCGATCACCTTCACTTCGTGAAACCCCGCCATCTTTATCATTCGCAGGTATTTATCCTTCATCTCTGCTCCTGAGATGCAGCCGACATACGCCTGGAGGGAGTTCTTTACGAAGTCAGGGAGCTCCTTGAGGAGAACAAGGTCTGAAATCATCAGCCTCCCTCCCGGCTTCAGTACTCTGAAGGCCTCGGCGAAAACTTTATCCTTCTCGGGCGAGAGGTTTATGACGCAGTTGGAAATGATTACGTCAACGGAATTGGCGGCGACCGGGAGTTTTTCGATTTCCCCGAGTCTGAACTCTACGTTCTTGTAATCCCCCTTTCGCGCGTTCTCCTGCGCTTTTCTTATCATGTCCCAGGTCATATCCACGCCGATGACTTTCCCGGTCTTACCGACCCTGTTGGCCGCGAGGAAGCAATCGAACCCGGCTCCGGCGCCGAGGTCAAGAACCGTCTCGCCTTCTTTCAACGAGGCAAGGGCGGTCGGGTTGCCGCAGCCCAGGCCGAGGTTGGACCCCTCAGGAACTTCTTTGAGTTCACGTTCCGTGTAGCCAATTGCCTTTCCAGTGGTGACTGCCGAATCAGGAGATCCGCAACAACTGCTAGTCGTGACACAGCAGGAACCGCTTTCTCTTGCAATCTTTCCGTAGCCTTCCCTCACGGCTTTTTTCACGTCTTCGTTCTTCATTTTAGGACCCCTTCTCTCCTCAATTCCCGTCACGTTCGAGTCATGTCTTTGAGCATGGGACCAAGCGCTTCCTTCACGATTTCCGCGAACTCATTGGCCTTTATGAGCGATATGCAGCAGATTTCATTGTTCCTCTCCCAGCTCACGATCGCCAGCTTGTCCCCCGCGCGGATTTTCGCCTTCTTCCTTATTTCCTTCGGCAGGACCATCTGCCCGCGCTCGTCAACGGTCACAAGCGACTCTACTTTGCAGCAGCCTGCCAGCCCACTCTGCCCGCTACACAGTCCGCCAGCGGTCTTTTTCTTCAACGGCACCACCTCCTCGATCGGAATTCCAGGTTCATCCAATATATCAGTCCATTCTGCTTTCACTGATTATTCTAACTGTTCAGCACCGACGTGTCAAGTATTTTTTTCGAGACTTTCCCACTTTTTCGGCTGGAAGTAGGCTTTTGTTGTTTAGAATTAAGATGTTGGCGACTTTCCCGAATTTTCGGCTAGCGTACCGCCCAGGTAATGTTTGATCTGGTAGAGCTTCAGGTGGTTCTGTTTGCCTCTCTCAGTCTTAAAACCACGTCGCACTTTTTCCATCTGTCTCCAGATAGCAATGAGATTCTCCATGTTGCCACAGCGAGGAATTCGCTTGTCATCCATATAGGTAATCATGTACTCAAACTTGCTGCTCATCAGAAACTCCATCACCTTCCGAAGATGCCAGGAGTCCCTCCACCAGCTCTCCTGAAAGAGAGTATCTCTCTTGGCATAAGCCTCTATCTTGCTGTTGCTGGTATTGAATATCCGATGAAGCTCTTCTTTAAAGATCAAAATATGCTCCACGGGTGTGTCCCGATAAAACTCGATCAGTCCAGGAATCACGCTGTGATCTTTGACCGTCCAATTATCCATGTTCCTGAGGATCCGCCACTTCTTTTCCCATAACTCCTGACGGAATGGCTCCAGTTCCTCTCCATTTAACTGCCTTCTGAACTGAAGCAAGGCATTCTTGAGATACCTATGGATATGCTGCATCACATGAAAATAGTCATACTGAATAATTACCTCAGGCCACACCTTTCTCACTTGTTTCGGGTATGCAGCCAGCAGGTCAAACACAATGGCCCAGGGATTGACTCCAAGTTTCTTGAGACGCCAGCAAATTTGCTCGACGCTGCCCCTTGAAATGGTGCCTGCTCGACCAGGAGAAAGGGGGACGCTCTCTAAGTAAAGGATATGCCA
>JACRDE010000274.1 GCA_016212935.1 Desulfomonile tiedjei
CCGTCAGATATACGACGCGTGTGCTCACCGGACTTACCTCCGGCGAGGTAAATATACCAAAAATGTTAGAAAAACAAACTGTTAATTCAATCGCGATTTCGCGCGCTTAACGCTCAATCAAGGTTTTGCAACCGCTTCTAGACTCTCCACTCGATCAACGGCACCGGCAAAGAATCTGCCTTGAACGCGCGTCAGGGCAGCAGCGCGTTGGCAAGCTCGTCGCAATACCTAGCATGGGTTGAGGCTTCGAGGATCAGGCACTCATGTCCCACTTGCCCTCGGAGGTGCCGCTGATGCCCCTAACGAACAGAGCAAAGTCGTCGGGGTTGGTAGCTGCAGCCAATGCCGTCTCGTAAGTAACCAATTTTTTCTTGAACAGCCCCATAAGAGACTGGTCGAAGGTCTGCATGCCGTAACTGATGTGGCCTTCGGCAAGTGCGTCACGAATTTCGCGTACCCTTCGTTCCTCACTGACGCATTCTCGAATGCGAGACGTGGAAACCAGAACTTCAACAGCCGGGACGCGGCCCTTACCGTCTGCCTTGGGAAGAAGGCGTTGAGATATGATCCCCTTGAGTATACCGGCCAATTGCAGCCGAATAGCGGACTGATGCTCGATGGGAAACACTGAGATGACACGGTTAATGGTTTCCGTCGCATCCAGGGTGTGCAATGTGCTGAAAACCAGGTGACCGGTCTCAGCAGCGAGCATCGCGATCTCTATGGTCTCGAGGTCACGCATTTCACCAACGAGAATGACGTCAGGATCTTCTCTGAGAGCAGCTCGCAAGGCATTTTGGAAGGTGAGGGTATCCGAACCGACTTCTCTCTGATTAATAATGCTTTTTCTGTCCCTGTGGAGGAACTCAATGGGGTCTTCGATAGTTATGAGGTGACAGTTCCTGTAGGAATTGATGTGATTGATCATGGAAGCCAGGGTAGTGGACTTGCCGGAACCCGTAGTGCCTGTGACCAAAACCAGACCTCGTTGTTCCATGGCGATCTTTTCCACCACCGGAGGAAGGCCGAGGTCTTTGATCATGGGAGGTTCCGAGGGAATGGCTCTGAACACCATGGCCATTGAATCTCTCTGGGTGAAAACGTTCACCCTGAACCTGGCGAGCTTGGACACGCTATACGCCATGTCCAGTTCCTTGGTTTTGGTGAAGATCTCTCGCTGTCGCTCATTCATGACGGAAAGGGCCACCCGCCGGATTTCGTCTGGCGTAAGCCGCTCTTCGCCTCTCATTGGAGCGAGAACTCCGTTTATGCGTGTCACCGGAGGCAAAGGCACCTTGAGATGGATGTCGGAAGCCCCGCTTTCAATTGCTTTTCTGAGAATGTCATCAAGATCCATCGTAATCATTACCTCCATTCACGTAAGTTTCGCTTGAATCGTCAGACCGTTCTCGCAGAGGTATGCCTTTGTGTTCCAGAATCTTGGATTTAATCCCTTCCATCAATTCCGAATTTTCCTTTAGAAACTGCTTGGCGTTTTCTCGGCCCTGACCGATGCGTTCGTCACCGTACGAATACCACGCGCCGGACTTGTCTACGATCGCAAGCTCCACGCCCATGTCGAGGACTTCTCCAGTCGAAGATATACCCTCATTATACATGATGTCGAACTCTACCTGGTTAAAAGGTGGGCTCAGTTTGTTCTTCACGACTTTCACCCGAGTGCGTGAACCGACGACGGTGTCACCGTCCTTTATCCCGGCAATCCGACGGATATCAAGTCTGAGCGAGGAAAAAAACTTGAGGGCGTTTCCACCTGTCGTGGTTTCGGGATTCCCGAACATTATCCCTATCTTTTGCCGAATCTGATTGGTGAAAATGACCGAAGTATTGGAACGCGCAATCGCTGCCGTAAGCTTTCTCAATGCCTGGGACATGAGTCTTGCTTGCAACCCCATGTGAGAGTCACCCATGTCGCCTTCTATCTCCGCCTTGGGAACGAGCGCGGCTACGGAGTCTATCACCACGACGTCCAAAGCTCCTGATCTGACCAGAATTTCAGTGATGTCAAGAGCTTGCTCCCCTGTGTCCGGCTGGGACACCAGCAATTCATCGGTATTCACTCCGAGCTTTTTCGCGTAAAGAATGTCCAGGGCATGTTCAGCGTCGACGAACGCAGCAAAGCCTCCCGTCTTTTGGGCTTCCGCGATGACATGCAAGCACAGCGTTGTTTTTCCAGAGGATTCCGGTCCGAAGATTTCGGTGATCCTTCCTCTGGGGATGCCTCCGATTCCGATGGCCACGTCCAGTCCCAGGGAGCCGGTGGAGATCGACTGAATATTTGGGATGACACCCCCACTCCCGAGTTTCATAATGGCGCCTCTGCCGAACTGTCGTTCAATCTGGCTCACCGCCATTTCCACTGCACGCGCCTTTTCTGATTCAGGCAGATTTCCGTCAATTATGTCTTTGCCTTTTCTGGCTTTTGCCATCACGTTTCCTTTCTTCCTCGTCAGAAAAGGAATTATTTTAGATCCCGTTCGCCAAGAGCCCGCCAGCTCCCGAGAGAGGCCAGCGGCAACAGCCCGGGATTCCGTTTCAGTAATGCTACGGGATTCGTCATTATAGCATGGTTAGTGGAAATAACGATCCCACGATTTATGCCAACACCCCATCAAGCAGGGAACAGACGGAGCTTCCTTTCGCAGGAGGTCCCCGAAGCGAAGCAAGGCCGTGCCGTTTGTAGCGAAGCAGATTTCCAGCAAACGCGCTTATGGCAATTTGGGACTTTCCATGTATGACGAGGCATTGGTATTTGACCCACGGAACGAATCGGTGCGCGCCGTCCACGTGCGCCCAGTATGTCTCTCGTGAATGAAACTTGACAATCTACAATGATCCATGAATGGTACACTGTAGGATATGAGTCCGGACGAACCTGTCCCCTCGCTTCCGCGGATCAGATTTTGCTCTAATGATTGGAACAATTCAACTGTTTTGATAGGCAGGTGTCCATTTCGTCGGCCAATGTGAAAGAGATATTTCATGCACGTGATATCGGCAAGCAGGCGCACGGACATTCCGGCTTTTCACGCGGACTGGTTCATGCGCAGAATACGTGATCGTAGGGTTCAGGTGCTGGCGCCATTCGGAGGAGGAGTCTTCGAGGTGTCTCTGGACCCTTCGGATGTCATTGCAATCGTATTCTGGACCAAAGATGCTGCCCCGATTCTGAGCCAACTGGAAGAGCTTGTACAATTGGGGCATTGCTTTACCTTCTTGTACAGCATAAACAATTATCCACATTTTCTGGAACCGAATGTGCCTCCTTTGACTCATACCATGAAAGTTTTGGAGAAGCTTGCGAAGCTACTTCCTCCATACTCGCTCAGATGGCGCTACGATACGATCGTTATGACGGATCAACTGGACGAACGGTGGCATTTGAACAACTTTCGAAATCTATGCCTGGAGCTGGCCCCGTACACAAGGGAATGCATTTTCAGCTTTTGTGACTATTACAAGAAAACAATAAGAAACATGAAACGTTTGGTTCCCGAATTCCAGGAGCCCGAAGAATCACGTTGCGTCGAAATCGCTGTTCAGCTCGCGAATATAGCCGAATCGCGCGGAATCAAACTGAAGTCGTGCGCGCACGATTTTCTTGTGTCCGACAAGATTGGCAAATCCCGGTGCATTGATCCTGGCGTACTGCTGAACGTGGTTGACTCGCAGGAAAGGCGCTCTGCTGTGGAGCGACTGAAATTCGTTGCCACGCGAAAAGACTGTGGCTGCGCTGCATCCAAGGATATCGGTGCATACGACAGCTGTGCTCACGGCTGCGTGTATTGTTACGCGAATGCAAACGCTGATCTGGCGCGCAGGAATTTGATGAAGATCGACCGCGATCAACTATGTCTGGATCCCAAGATCTGTGGTCGACGATCAAGGATTGATACCGATGCGCATTCAAACGAGTAATACCAGTTCGCATTCAAACAAGGAAGAATCGGGGAGGACCTTCTTGAAAGAAGTTCCTCCCCGAACCCCACTTCAAGAACTTCTAGCATTCGCCGGAATCCACATTTCTCAGCGAGAAATATGGATTCCGGCCAGTGTTAGA
>JACRDE010000275.1 GCA_016212935.1 Desulfomonile tiedjei
AAAAGGTAAATATATCAATTAACTAAGGAGCACCGATGCCCTTCGCTGATTTTGTTCACTTGCATCTGCATACCCAATATTCACTGCTTGACGGCGCTATTCGCATCCCTGATCTGATTGCCCGGGTCAAGGAGTACAAAATGCCAGCGGTCGCAGTGACCGATCACGGGAACCTGTTCGGAGCAATGGAATTCTATTCGCAAGTGAAATCCAACGGAATTAAACCAATTATCGGTTGCGAGGTCTACGTTGCCCCAGGTTCCCGCCTCGACCAATCGGCCAAAGCTGGCCAGGTCGCGTATCATCACCTTATACTTCTGTGCGAAAACGAGAAAGGCTACCGCAACCTGTGCAAACTGGTAACAAGTGGATATCAGGAGGGGTTTTATTACAAACCCAGGATAGACCGCGAATTGATCGAACAGTACCACGAAGGTTTAACCTGCCTGAGCTCGTGCCTGTCCGGAGAGGTGCCTTCGCTTCTGCTTGGCGGAAACGAGAAAGGCGCGATGGAATGCGCCGCATGGTTTAGAGAAATCTTCGGCCCTGACCGCTATTATCTGGAATTGCAGGAAAACGGTATGGAAGAGCAACGCCGGGTGAACAGCGGCCTGCTCGATATCGCGGAGAAGCTCGATCTGAAGGTGGTGGCCACGAATGATTGCCATTACCTTGACCAGTCGGATCACCGAGCTCATGAGATCCTGCTCTGCATCCAGACTGGCAAGAAGTTTGACGAACCTGACAGGATGAGTTTCAGTTCCGACCAGTACTTTCTGAAGTCACCGGAACAGATGGCCCATCAGTTCAGGCATATACCCGAGGCACTCAAGAACACTCGGGTGATAGCGGATAGGTGCTCTCTCCTTCTGGAATTCGGGCAGGTTCACATGCCCCGCTTTGATCTCGGAACCGGCGAAACGCTACGGGAGCGGTTTGAGAAAGATGCCAGAGCCGGTTTTGAAACAAAGCTGGCGCGGTTGCGAGAAAATAGCGATTTTGCTCCGACACTCGAGACTCGTTACAGGGACCAGCTTGAATATGAGATCCGCATGATCCAGGAGATGGGATTTTCCGGTTATTTCCTCATAGTTGCCGATTTCATAGGATTTGCGAAGAAAAACGGTATTCCTGTGGGACCGGGACGAGGTTCGGCAGCGGGTTCGCTCGCGGCCTATTCGCTGGGTATAACTGATATAGATCCAATACGTTACAATCTGCTGTTCGAGCGCTTTCTCAACCCTGAGCGCAAGAGCATGCCTGATATCGACGTGGACTTCTGCATGGACGGACGGGACCGCGTCATTGACTACGTGTCCGCTAAATACGGCAAAGACAACGTCGCGCAGATAATCACCTTCGGAAGAATGCAGGCAAAAGCGGTCGTGAGGGATGTGGCACGGGTGCTGGGCTTCCCTTATGCCACAGCGGACCAGATCGCAAAACTGATCCCGGAAGCGCTAAAGATGACTCTGGAAAAGGCGCTCAAGGAAGAACCCAGATTAAAAGAAATGATGAAGCGCCCGGAAGTGGCGGATTTGATTAAGACCGCCCGCTCTTTGGAGGGACTCACCAGGCATGCCTCAACTCACGCTGCTGGAATCGTGATTTCCGACCGGCCCCTTGTGGAGCACCTGCCTCTCTACTCGGGCAACAGCGGTGAGACGATCACGCAGTTCGATATGACATGGGTGGAAAAGATCGGGTTGGTGAAATTTGATTTCCTGGGGCTGAAGACTCTCACGGTCATAGACCAGGCCCTGAAATTGATAAAATCAGGCCGCGAGCTGACACTTGACCTTCACGCCATACCCCTGAACGACCCTGAAACATTCTGCATGCTTTCTAAAGGCGACACCCTGGGAATCTTCCAGTTGGAATCTTCGGGAATGCGCGACGTCCTGACCAAGTTCAAGCCTTCGGTGTTCGAGGATCTTATCGCTATACTGGCGCTATATAGACCCGGTCCTCTGGAATCGGGCATGGTGGACGATTTCATAAACCGCAAGCACGGCCGGACCTCCATAGAGTATCCTCTGCCTGAACTCGAGCCGATCCTGAAAGAGACCTACGGTGTCATCGTCTACCAGGAACAGGTCATGAGCATATCCAAGGTCCTTGCCGATTATTCACTCGGTGAAGCCGATCTGCTCCGACGCGCCATGGGTAAGAAAAAGGCCCAGGAGATGGCAGAGCAGAAGAACAGATTCGAGAAAGGGGCCGAAAAAAACAAGATCGACCCGGAGCGAGCGGCCTACATATTCGAACTGATGGAGAAGTTTGCAGGGTACGGGTTCAACAAATCTCATTCCGCCGCGTATGCTATGGTCACTTACCAGACGGCTTACCTCAAGACACACTATCCGGCTGAGTTCATGGCGGCACAGCTCAGCTGCGAAGCCGGCAATACCGACAAAATAACGCTTTACATCACCGAATGCCGCAACATGTCCACAGAGGTGCAGCCGCCACACGTGAACGAATCCTTCCACAATTTTCACGTCTCAAAAGACGGCAAGATTATTTTCGGACTGAACGCGGTGAAGAACGTAGGCGAAGGCGCTGTGCTTTCCATCCTCGAGGCGCGCGGGGAAGGGGGGCCGTTTTGCTCATTGGACGACTTTACGCGTAGGATCGACCTCAAGAGGGTGAATAAGAAAGTTATAGAAAGCCTCATCAAGTGCGGAGCGCTGGACGGACTAGGTTTTTCCCGCCGCGCAATGAGCGAGGCGCTCGATTCAGTGATGGAGCAGGCCTCGGGTTTCCAGAAAGAAAAAATAGCGGGCCAGTTCAACCTCTTTGCTTCCGAATGCGAGCCCAACGGTAGTCTTGCGGATCAACCCATTCCGAAACTCCCGGAATGGGACGACCTGATCAAGCTGCAGCACGAAAAGGAGATAATGGGCTTCTACGTCACAGGCCATCCGTTGATGAACTTCCAAGACCTGATAGAGAAATACTCGAACGCCTCTTCTGATACTCTTGCCGGAGTCGAACCTTCCGCACTGGTTAGAATGGCCGGAATTGTCAAGAAATCCAAAGAGATCACAACCAAGAAGGGAGAGCGGATGGCGTTTATTTCGCTGGAGGATCTGTCGGGGATCACCGAGATAACAGTTTTTTCCGACCTTTACCAGCAGACTCGGGACCTGATCCAATCTGGAGAACCCGTAATGATTTCCGGAGTCAGGGAAGGCGACAAAGACTCGCCAAAGGTGCTGGCTCAGGAAATCTACCGCATCGAGGAAGCGCCTCGCCGCCTGAGCAGAGGCATTCAGATAAAGCTTTCCGCAAGAGGCGCTGATCCTGATCGCATCAAAGAACTCAAGCAGGTCTTTGCGAGGCACAGGGGACGGCTGCCCATAAAACTGCACGTGGTCATACCCAACCGGTCAGAGACAGTCATAAATTTGTCTTCCGTAACCTGTGATCCGACCGCGGATTTTTTGGCAGAGGTCCGGAATACGTTGGGCTATCAGGCCGTATCGTTCGAATAACGAGAAGGCGTCAGGAAGACGCCCCCGTCGCTGTTTGGAATCAGCCCCAGGCCACGAGGCTCATGGACAGCGGGTTCAACAGGTAAGGGTGAAACGGGAGAACCCTTATGGTGTAGCCGTAAATTCCTGTTTCCCGGCAGGGCACGGTTCCTTTGAACACCCAAACACCATCGTGTTCGGTCCCGTCACTGACCATGGTAGTCACGCTGCGCTTCACCATTACGTCGGAATCCCCTTCAACCCGGCCGTGGCAGAGGTCGATCACCACCTCCTGGTCTCTGATGTTTCCGAGCTGAATTCTGGCAGTGACGTTCAGATCTTCGCCTAAGGCAACTGTGTCTCCAGAGGGGAGGTCTAAATCCAGGATCTTCACATCTTTCCAGAGGCTCCGAATTTTTTGTTTCCAATCTCGTAGTTCTCTGGCTCTTGCCATTCTATTTTCGCCCAGAATTTGATGAGCGAGTCCAGCTGGAACGTAATAATCGGTCATATATTCTTCGATCATTCGGTGCGAGTTGAACCTGCCGCAAATCGTGGCCATACTGTTTTTCATCATCTCAATCCAGCCGTGAGGATGCCCGTCTGGGCCGCGATCGAAGAACAGTGGTACAACCTTATTTTCCATTAGCTCATAAAGAGATTGGGATTCCACTCTGTCACGGTATTCAGGATCATCGTATTCTTCTTCAGAGCCGATAGCCCACCCGTTTGAGCCGTCGTAGGCTTCAGGCCACCACCCGTCGAGAATGCTTAAATTCAGTGCGCCGTTCGCAGCTGCTTTCATTCCTGATGTTCCGCACGCCTCCATGGGTCTTATGGGGTTGTTTAGCCAGACGTCCACACCCTGCACCAGGTATCGGGCAATGTTTATGTCGTAGTCCTCGACAAAAACGAGCTTCCTGCGGAATCCCTCGGAACGCGCCTGGTGAACCACTTTTTTGATGATTTCCTTGCCGAGTAGGTCCTGGGGATGGGCTTTTCCGGCAAAGATGAACTGGACGGGCCGACGCTTATCGGAAAGGATTTTCAACAGACGGTCCGGGTCGCTGAAAACCAAACCGGCACGCTTATAAGTGGCGAATCACCTTGCACAACCTATTGTGAGCGCTTCGGGATTCAGGAATTCACGAGCGCGCTTCATAGCGAT
>JACRDE010000273.1 GCA_016212935.1 Desulfomonile tiedjei
AGGAGCGCGCCCGGGAATAATTCCCTGTGCAGTGAGAAAATCAGCCATGTGACGATCTTCTATTGTCAGCCCCTTTGCCGCCTTGGGGTGATTCAAGAATTCCCCCGCGCCCTCACCAGCCACCACCAGAGCCTGCGGGTACTTCTCTCCCAGCCCGGCAAGACCCGTTATGTGATCCGAATGCGGATGCGTTACCACAAGGAAACTGGGGCTGACCCTCAGAGAGTCCAGTTGCTTTGTGACCGAGTCAACCACCGCTGAAACGCCGACTTCTATGAGCGCTGCGGCCTGTTCACCTTTGACCAAATAAAGGTTGAAGTAATAATTGCCCACTACCCAAAGACCATTGGTCAAAAGCTTCGGAAATGAATTCTTCATGTCTCACCCAAGTGTTTTTATTGCGTGGACCGGTGGAGCCCCTGGTGGGGCCTCTGTGGTCCTTATCATAAGTAATGGATTTAGAACGCGAGATTCAACATTTATCGCTGCAAGCCTTCTGGAATCGCGCCGAAAAGTTTTCGAACAAATGAGCTTGACAAATTGATAGATGGTTAGTAAAAATTAATTCGACGAGGCTAATTGCGATAGCCAAGTATCTTTCCGGTTGTTTTTTTCCTGAAATCGCGAGGTCCCTATCATGAACGATTCGACTTCCCAAGAAAAATGCAGCGATTGCCCTGCTATGATCGATAAGGAGTGCACAGTGGGAGATATGGTCAAACTGTCCAGCTATAGACCAGGAGAAAAAGGAACAATTATGCAGGTTTGTGGAACCCCTGAGTTCCGCCTGAGACTGATGGAAATGGGCTTTGTCAGAGGCACTGAAGTCAAGGTTATCAAGTACGCCCCCCTCAGCGACCCCATGGAATTTGTGATAAAGGGATATCACATTACTCTGAGACGGGACCAGGCAGGTGATATCATGATGGCTAGGCCGGAAAAAGCAGCCTAGAGACACAGATGGATGAAAAGATAGTTCTTGCGCTAGCGGGGAATCCCAATGCTGGAAAGACCACCCTGTTCAATGCCCTCACCGGCGCACGTCAGCATGTGGGAAACTGGCCAGGCGTAACGGTTGAAAAAAAGGAAGGCACTCTCAAACATTCAAACCGCGAAATCCACGTGGTGGACCTTCCTGGCACGTATTCACTAACTGCCTATTCTCTTGAAGAAATCATTGCGCGCAACTTCATAGTCGAGGGTAGTCCCGAAATTGTCCTGGACGTAGTGGACGCGTCCAATCTCGAACGCAACCTGTATCTCTCTGTGCAGCTGCTCGAAATGGGGGCCAAAGTCGTTATGGCTCTCAATATGATCGACGTTGCAGAAGGGCGCAAAATACGCGTCGATCACAGCCGGCTCGAAGAGCTCCTCAGCATTCCAGTAATACCCACAAACGGGAAGAAAGGGGTGGGAATATCTGAGCTGCTCGACAGAGCGGTGCATGAGGTTGAATACTCCAACGACAAACCCAGGTCGATAATTCAATACGGTACTGAAATCGAGGAAGAGCTCTCCAAAGTAGAAGAAAAGCTTGATCGGATGATTTTCCGTCTGGGCAAGCTCTCGAATCGATGGATTGCGGTCAAACTGTTGGAAGGCGATTCGGAGATAGCGAAAAAGCTGGACGGTCTTGAAGGAAGAGACAGAATCCTCGCACAGGTGGAGCAGAGTCGGCGTCATCTCACCGACATATTCGCCGACAGTCCTGAGATCCTTTTCACTGACGCACGATACGGTTTTATCTCCGGAGCGATCAAGCAGTCGGTGCATGTGGAAACTGCTGACCGAGTTCATCTGAGCGAAAACATCGACAAGGTGCTTACGAATCGGGTGCTGGGGCCGGTGATTTTGCTGGCAGTGCTCTATTCTGTTTATCTGTTCACTTTTCAGGGAAGTGAGCCCCTTGTGGACTCCTTCGAGACATTTTTCAAGTGGCTTGGGAACCTGGTCAGCGACGCCATGCCCGAAGGGATGCTCAGATCTCTGATCGTCAGCGGAATTATCGACGGGGTAGGCGGAGTGCTCGGGTTTACCCCGCTTATTGCCTTCATGTTCCTGGCAATCGCAATTCTCGAAGACACCGGCTATATGGCGAGGATCGCCTTTATGCTGGATAGGGTCTTGAGAGGATTCGGCCTTCACGGGGCTTCCATGCTGGCGTTGATGGTTTCCGGTGGAATAGCCGGGGGCTGCGCTGTTCCGGGCATAATGGCCACCAGAACCATGAAAGAGCCGAAAGAACGTCTCGTAACAATACTTGTGGCTCCACTTATGAATTGTGGAGCAAAGCTGCCGGTGTATGCACTTTTGATCGGGGCCTTTTTCCCTGGCGGCAAGGCCCAAATCATGTTCCTGTTGACCATCGTCTCCTGGGCGATGGCTCTGACTGCGGCAAAAATCATTCGTTCCACGGTGTTGTCAGGGCCGTCGGCCCCATTCGTGCTTGAGCTTCCGCCGTACAGAATTCCGACTCTCAGAGGGCTCCTGATCCACACATGGGAACGGACCTGGATGTACGTCAAAAAGGCCGGGACCGTAATTCTGGCAGTGTCGATTATTATTTGGGCCATGATGACTTTTCCGTCTCTGCCAGCTGAACAGGCTAAATCTTTCGATCAACGAATATCAAAGCTGTCTTCCGAGTTCCTGGCGCTTCCTACCGCTCACGAGCTATTCAAGACTGAAGGTGACCTGGAAGACTTCGAGGCATTTCGCAAGCAATTGGCCGACGGCAAGGCAAAAGACGCGGAGAATCAGAAACCAGAATTCCTTGCACTTGCTCAGGCGCTCGGTTACGAATCCAAGAAGCTGAAGATCGATGACTCTCGAAAGGCTGCCATGGCCCAGTTGGCTGATTCTTACACGAGATATGCCGAGGAGAAAAACTCGTTGGAAAACGAGAAACAGAGCGCAGGCTTGAAGCACACCCTGGGCGGCAGGATAGGGGTTGCGCTTGAGTATGTTTTTAAACCTATGGGATTTGATTGGCGAACGAACGTGGCTCTGGTAGGCGGATTTGCAGCGAAAGAGGTGGTGGTATCCACTCTCGGGACAGCGTACAGCATGGGCGAAGTGAACCGAAAGGAAGCAGTGAGCCTCGCGGAAAGACTGAAGACGGAACCGGGATGGAATCCCTTGCTAGCCCTTACGCTGATTGTGTTCGTGATGCTTTACAATCCATGCTTTACCACTTTGGTAGTGATAGGGAGGGAATCCGGCAAGTGGCGATGGAGTCTATTTGCCATGGTATACACCACGACCCTGGCCTACTGCATGGCATTTCTGGTTCATTCCGTCGGTTCGCTTTTGAAATTGGGCGTGTGATTCCAGTGCGCGTTTGAGCTTATACCGATTTGCGTTCAAAGAAGGAAGAATTGAGGCATAAGCGTTAACTTAACGACAAGTTCCCCCTAATCTTACTCTTTTGAAGACCAATTCGTATTAGGAATACGGGAACGATTTCCAAGATGTGCTGCGCAGGGGAATGAGATGTGGCAAGAGATTACAGTCGGACTTGTTGTGGCGATCGCCGCGATTTTTGTGGCGAGGCGTGTTTGGAAGAATTGGAAAAACTTAAGAGTTACTGGTGCTCCGTCATGTAGTTGTTGCTCATCTTGCGGGCAATTGTCCAGGCCGGAAACAGATTGCCGTGCGACTTCAGGCACCGGCTGCGGTCCAAAGTAAACAGAACGCAGTACTCTTCCTCCCCAATCTATTCTGAAAAAAGTCGGCTTCAAGCTAAATCGGTTTGACGCAAATTTTTGTTGCGTCGTCCCTCGACAGTGAGATGTGATAGCCCTTGATATTGATATGCAGCGTGCCGGCATCCTCTTTTTTTTCGACTTGGACAATTGCTCCGACTCCAAGCCCCTCCTGGCCGAAAAGTTTTTTCAGCTTGGGTGTGCCCTTCATACTTTCGACTATTACTTGCGAGCCGGGAACGGCCTCGGCTAACGTCATTCCGTCCTCAATGGCGGCCTTCTGTGCCTTGGCCCTATCTAGCAGTTTCTGCTGGGCTTCCTCCAAACAGGGCTTGCAGTCCTCGCAGGTCTCTGCACGCTTTTCAAGCCATCTCGTTTGGTCCACAGGGCACATCTCGATGAATTCCCCAAAACTGATCAGCTTTTCGATTACTTCAGGGTCCAAATGATGTTCTATGCGGCAGGCATTGTCTTCTGCAACGTTTTCTTTAACCTGAAGCACGCGGAAAAGAAAGCGCTTGAGGACTTCGTGTTTTCGGACGATCTCCTTGGCCGTTCTTATCCCACGGTCTGTCAGGGTTATGTACTGGTGAGGATCGTAGCTAATCAAACCCCGAGACCCCAGGATTTTCAACGCGGAACTGACCGAAGACATCTTGACCCCAAGCCTGTTAGCTATGTCTCGAACTCGTGCAATTCGGCGTTCTTGCTCGAGGTGGTAGATCGCCTCCAGATAGTCTTCCATGGCTGAAGTGAGGTCAGAAAGGCTCTTTGAAGGTTCCATGCTCAGTCCCCACGTGTAGTACGAAGAAAGTATGAACCACCGTGCCCGGGATGTCAAGAATACTCCCGGCTGAACACTGTCGGTAGAATTTCTAAGTTATGCCATAGTCCTTGATCTTTTGCAGTAACGAAGGGTAACTTATCTCAAGAAGCGCTGCCGCTTGAGACCTGTTTCCAGCTGTCCTGTTCAGGGCTCTCAAGATAAAGTTTTTCTCCAATTCCTTCGATGCCCTCTTGAGGGAAAGAGTCTCCTCCTGCTCAGTAAATCCAGGAATTCTAGAGGTCGAAACACGGATGTCGTGCGGAAGGCTTTCCAGGGTTATCGCATCTCCAGTTGTGAGGATCATGGCCCTTTCAACCACATTTTGCAGCTCTCGCACATTTCCCTTCCAGGTATAACCCAGGAGAGCATCCTGAGCTTCTCGCGTAATCCTTGCCACTGAGCGTCCCATCTTTCTGTTATATAAGCTCACGAAATGCTCTACAAGCGGGACTATGTCCTCCCTGCGCTCCCTCAGAGGCGGTATGTGGATGTGAACCACGTTGAGTCTGTAGAACAGGTCCCTCCTGAAGGCACCTCGCTCCATGGCCGGTTCAAGGTCCTCGTTTGTGGCAGCAAGAATGCGCACCGACACTTTGCGACCTGTGTTTTCTCCTATCCTCCGGATCTCTCGCGTGTCGATAGCTCTGAGGATTTTGACCTGCAAAGAGAAATCCATAGCCCCAATTTCGTCCAGGAATAGGGTTCCTCCGTCAGCTTCCTCAAAAAGGCCTGCCTTTGCATTGGACGCGCCTGTAAACGCGCCTCTGGCATGTCCGAACAACTCTGTCTCAAGCAAGTTTCCGGGAATTGCCCCGCAGTTGATCGGTACGAAAGGTCCATGGGAAAACTGAGACTGGGTGTGCGCCTCACGGGCCAACAATTCTTTCCCGGTTCCTGATTCTCCGGTGATCAGCACTGAACAATCAAATCCGGCTATCTGGTGAAGAGTCTCGAGAACAGACCTCATTACACGACTTTTTATAACAATTTCTGGGTTTCCCTCGGTGCGGAGGAGCCTGCGTTTGAGGCGAACCACTTCACGACGCAGTTTCTCGCGCTCCGCTGCCTTTCTGAGCGTAAGCACCACTTCATCGGTTTTGAACGGCTTTGAGATGTAATCGTAGGCACCCTTGCGAATGGCCTCCAGTGCGAGTCCGACATTTCCGTAAGCGCTCATTAGTATTACGATGGAGTCGATCCGGCGGCTGCGAAGATTCTCCACGAGCTGAATTCCATCCATGCCGGGCATACGGACGTCCGACAAAATAAAGTCGAAGTCTCCGTCATCAACCAGCTCCAGAGCTCGCCGGGCGTCTTCTGCACACGTGGGTTCAAAACCGGCCTGCTTGAGTATTGAACTCAGCATGTGCAGCATGTTCGGTTCGTCGTCCACTATAAGAATTCTGTGCGGCTGATCGGGCATGTAAACACCAGGTTGTTACTCCGTCCTATAAATCAGGCCATGTATTCTTCTAACACTAATGCGCATTCAAAGAAGTAAGATTAGGGGGACCCTCTTTAGTAAAGAGTTTACCCCCAAACCCCATATGCGCTAACTTGTGGATGTTCGGCTCTTTATCCGTCATTCCGGCGAAGGCCGGAATCCAGTCTTTTGAAACGGATTCTGGACCCCGGCCTTCGCCGGGGTGACGGTGTTGTAACTGGCTAAGTAGCTGAAATAACGTGAGCCCATTCTTTAAATTAGCGCCTATGCCCCCAAACCCCCTTCCAGAAACTTCTATCATTTGCCGGAATCCCTATTTCCTGAAAGGAAATTTGGGATTCCGGCGAGTGCTAAAAGTTCTTGAGGTGGGTTCGGGGAGGAACTTCTTACAAGAAGTGCCTCTCCGATTTTACATATTTGAAAGCGAAATGGTACAAGTCATATCATAGTCCAGACAGTCTTTTATTGGAGGGGTCGGCCTCGGCGCCGGTCGATATCTCATGGCCGGCAGAGTGAGGCCGTCTCAAAACTCCCTTGGATTTCAGAAACGAGGCACGAAAGTCGTGAAAGTTCTGGTTCCCGGGTTCCATGTCATAAGGGCCAACTTGATGCCAATTTCATGGGGTCTAAGCACCAGAGACCAAGAGAATAGCACAACCCTGGTATGAGAAGTAGTTCACGCATCTTTACTCCTAATTCTAACCTTTGCCCAATCTTATTCCAAGACCTAAACACTGAACGAGAAAGTTTTCCCTCAAGATGTCATGGCGTCGACATAATCCTTGACATGACTGAGTAATTACTTTAATATAAGGCTGCATATATTGGACATCAATCATTAATTAATATGATAGAGTCCGATGGAGGATGGTTGATGAAAACAAGTCTTCCGGCCCTTTTGATGGCTGCTCTCATGGTGGCGTTGCCGTGTAAGGCATTCTCTGGAATACCCGGAGAGAAAGATCACGATTTCATTCCCAGATTCCACAACGTGATTTTCATCTTCGATGTTTCCGACTCCATGACCGGCGGGTTTCCTAAGAACTTCGATCACTCGAGGCTCTTTGTGGCCACGCGAGCTCTCCAGATGTTCAACGGCGTGATGCCTCATATTCCGCGCTGGCAATATGACATGAACACGGCCCTGATCACTTACGGCGATGCAAAACTCCCGCGACTCGTGAGTCCGCTCGGACCCTGGAGTCGGGTGAAATACGCGCCATTTTACCCATGCTTGCGTAAGGAGGGGTTTAGCCCTTGGAAAACCGCAGGCTTGCCGGAAGCACTTCAGCTTGCAGGGTCGCTGATATGCCAGGCAGCAGGCCGTACGGCAGTAGTAGTATTTACTGACGGCGGTGGAATGGGCGAGTGTCCCCAGAAGACCGCTACGGCGCTCAAGGACGCGTATGGGGACAAGGTCACTGTTTACGGTGTTTACGTAGGTAGCACTGAAGTGGGCTGGCGCAATCTTTACGAAGTCTGCAAACTCACCGGCGGTTACTCCAGGCACTGGGAAGAGGTCCGGGAGATGCGGCTCATGAAGGATTTCGCGTGGGATATCACAGTTAGGGAGATAATGTTCCCATACCCCGAGATCTACTTCAAGCCCAAGAGCGCGGAGTTGGTCCCCTCGGAAGCCTTGAAACTTGAGGCCGTAGCCAATTTCCTCAAGGCAATCCCCCAGTATGTGCTCCAGATCGACGGCCACACGAACTTCATAGGTGGCACCCAGGACAACCACAAGTTGGGGCGTGAAAGGGCCAAGGCTGTGAAAGACGCTCTGGTAAAGATCTATCGTATCAATCCGGCTAGAGTGCTTGTGCGCTCATGGGGCGAGGAACTACCCAGGTACGACAACGAAAATCCGGATATAGCCCTGCGCAATGACGAGGCAAACCTTTACCTGATGCTGCCTCTCAGGAACTTTCCTTACGATGAGAAACGTCTGCATACATTCGGCAATAACGCCGTTGGCGACATCTACAACACGCAGGAACGAGACGCTGACACAGAGTGGGCTTGGCCCGCAAAACCGGCGCCTGGCTCCAATCGTCCACCTGTTGGAATAGTCCCTGCGGGTAACATCTCAAAATAACGATTCCGCCAGGGGAACCGCATCACAAAGCGGTTCCCTGGCTTTTCGTGAAAGAAACGTTCTCGTTTCTTATTTCCCACCGAAAACGTGAGCCACTCGAGTCGGACAAAAACTGTAACAACTGCTATACGAATTCGCAATCAATGAAGCAAAATCGGAGATACCCTTCTTGTAAGAAGTGTTTCCCCGATCTTACTGCTTTGGAAGCGCATTGGTGTTACCCATTAGTCGCTGTTCGGAAATGTCAGGCGCACTACACAATAATGCCCGGACTGTCTGAAGATCACAGCTGTTCTTTTATCGTAG
The DNA here is from genome assembly GCA_016212935.1 of Desulfomonile tiedjei. Lineage (GTDB taxonomy): Bacteria > Desulfobacterota > Desulfomonilia > Desulfomonilales > Desulfomonilaceae > Desulfomonile > Desulfomonile tiedjei_A. Next base: position 8,376 of record JACRDE010000273.1, read on the forward strand.
TCCCGCGCGACTGGATCAGACGCTCCAGTGCATCGTGAATTCTTGCCAGCACCGGGAATCTTTGGGACATCTTCCACGATTGCATGAGCAGACCAGGAACCAGACGTCTCAGATTACCGTTTCCCGCTGAATTCAAAATATTGCTGTACTGGATCAATTTCAAATGAGAAGCGAGCATTTCCCTGTGCAGGTCGTTTCTTTCGGAGATTTGAGAATGGTCAAACCCCTGTATTTCGTCAAAGATGTATTGCTCCCTCTCGAAAATGGGCGTACGAACCTGGCGAACGTTGGACAGCCCATAATTCTCAGGGTTGTCGAACATCAGGGATTGAGGTTCCAGCAAGAATCGCTGGGGAAGGAAGACAACCAGATCCGAATCGACGTAACGCTTCACGAGTCGGATAAAGTCGTCCAGCGTCTCTTTGGATTCATGGGGAGTGTTATAGATCAGATGGACATAGTTCTTTATTCCCACGGCGATCGCGTCGTCCAGCAACTGGTACATTTCTTCAACATCGAAATGTTTTCCCAATAATTTCACAGTTGGTTGATGTCCGGATTCGACGCCCCAGAACAGGCTGAAACAGCCCGCCTGCTTCACCTGTCTCAAGAGTTCGCTGTTGAATCCGTTTACTTTTGCATACGAGTACCAGCGGATCTGCGGTAATTCAGCGGACAAACGCCTGCAAATCTCTGAGAGTTGCCTGGGATTGCCGTTTATGGACGCGTCTGCAAACTGAAAATTATTTGTTCCGTACTTGTCCATAAGCAGCGACAATTCCCTGATGACTTTGTCAACTGACTTGTAATCGTAGCGATCCACCAGTCGGCCCGTGCAGAAGCTGCACCTTGAAGGACATCCCTTTGAGAGTCTGTACGGCAGAAAGAAAGTCTTTTCGCCAGTCAGCGGATGGTCGTAGCGATAGTCGTCCAGTTCCAATCCTTCGAAATCCGGAGCGCATTCGGCTTCCGCTGGAAGCTCTGACTTGGCGCATTGGCAGATCTGGTCACCACTTACGTAGATTAGTCCGGGAATCTGGTCTCTTGTCGCTTCACCGCGGCCCATGGTCAGGGAGTGGATCATCAGCAACGGAACTTCTCCGCTCCCCTTGACCCAGTAATCGGCCATACCGAATCGCACGAAAGATTCGAGAGGTTTTATGGTTATGAATGGGCCCCCGAATACGATGACGGCCTGGGGATTGAATTGGCGTATGTGCCGGGCAAGCAGCAAAGCAGCCCAAAACTGATGGTAGGCAACGATGGAAAAAGCGTAAATGCCCGCATCAGGCATTCGGCTTGCGTATTTCTTTACGAACGCCTCCCAACCCGGATTGGATTCCCGGCCTTCGAGGAAAGAAAAAAACCGTTCCTCTGAAAAGCTCTTTTCAGGGTTGTGGTAATCCAAATCTTCCGGCGAATTGAAAAGGTATTCCATCAGGAAGTCTTGCTGAACCACCGGAACCGAATGCTCTTTCAAGAAAGCGTAAATCACTGACATGCCGTAAGGCATGAACTTGGTTTTCAAGTATCTCTTGCTTATCGCAGGGGGGTGAATCAACGCGACGCGCGGGTCAGTCTCAGCTCCCTCAAAAATGGACACATCCGGAGAAATTTTTCGCATGGATAAGGGCAATTCCTGTAAACGAGCATCCCTCACGGGGACTGGTTAAGACCTCAGCCGCCTCCGGTACTGGAATCACCGCAGGAGCAGCCGGACGCGTCTTCGTGTTTGAGCTTCGGCGATCTAAGCCTGGACAGCAAGTTGCTAGACGCAATCTTTATCAAGTAAACACGGATTATCAGAACCGCAAGGATCAATGCGGCAACAAGTTCCAACCACTCCGGGATCATCTCGCCGGAGGCCGTTCCCACTACGGCTGCAGCCGAAATCCCTGACCATGAATAAATCAAGTCCGTAACAAATGCCAGACCTAACGTACAGAACACTATGGAAAACAGGTAAATCGCGAGAGTCCGTCTTCCGAGCATTCCGCCAACCATGGTAATAGTCGCCGCATTGGTTGCCGGTCCTGCCATCAATAGAACGAGGGCAGCGCCTGGGCTCATTCCCTTGAGAATCAAGGCTGCTGCCACGGGCGTAGACATGCTCGCGCAAATATACATCGGAAGACTCACAGCGAGAACAGCCAGGTATCCCAGAATGCCGGCACCGAACGTCGTGCTGATCCAGCGCGTGGGGACGCATGCGCTTATAATTCCCGCGATCAGTATTCCTAGCATGAACCATTTCGCCAAATCCTTCATAATGTCATTGAATGCGTAGCTCATCCCTGCCAGGAGTTTTTCCATGGAGGTGTGATGCCGTGCATGTTCCGCGGGATCGCAATCTATGCCGTCGCAGCACGCATCCACAAGGCAGGTACGGTCCGGAGGCACCTCCGCGCCGCGACGAAACGAGTCGCCGGTGAAGTTTTCGAGCACGCCCGCTACAAATGAAGAAATGAATGCAGCGACAGGTCGCATGACAGTCATAATGGGGTCCAGCAGCGAGTACGTGAGCGCGATCGAATCCACTCCGCTCTCAGGCGTAGAAATGAGAAACGCGAGACAAGCTCCGTTGTTAGCTCCCTGTTTCTTGAACCCCGCAACTGCAGGGACCACTCCACACGATCAGAGAGGGATAGGAATCCCCAGAAGGGACGCGTACAAAACCGACTTGAATGGACCTCTATGAAAGTAGTGAGCTACTGAATCGGGGCGCATGTACACTCGAATGAGCCCTGCCACCACGAAGCCGAACAGTAT
>JACRDE010000032.1 GCA_016212935.1 Desulfomonile tiedjei
AAAAGACCGGCAAAATCAAAATGCGGCCCACGAGATACGGCTGGATACTGGTTTTTTTGCTGGTATGGCTTCCCTTGTCTGCCGTTGGCACAGCAAACAATTTTTTGGTTATTTTGTTCACTCTGGGAATAGGGCTGTCCATTGTTTCCAGTCGAATGGGTAAGAGGAATATTAGACACCTGGACCTCGCCCGACGTTTTCCGGACGACATTTTTGCAGAAACACCTTTTCCTTTGGAATATCTCTTGAAAGCGGATTCCCAGTCCAAGCCCGCTATGTCCTTAAGTTTCAAGGAAGAAGACCCGATGGAAGGGTCTGCTGAAGGAGTATCGTTTCCAGAGGTTAATCCTGGCGGCGATGACAGTTTTCGGGGTTTCTTCACCATATCATCGAGGGGTGACAAGCAGATTAGGCCAGGAACGCTGCGGTCATCTTTTCCGTTCGGACTGGCGGTATACTCCATAGAATGCGGTCGTGAAGACTCAGTGCTGGTATACCCGAAGATAGAACCGGTAAGTCACGATTTGCCTGCCTGGTTAGGAAGCGCCGGCAGGGGTCTGGAACGAACGAATCCGTTCGGGACGGTTCCGTATTATTTCAGGGATTACGTGGCCGGTGACCCATTCAAGTATATTGAATGGAAGAAATCCGCCAGAACCGGAAGTCTTGTGAGCAAAATCCTTGCGGAAGAAGAGGCCATGGAAATCGTGATTCGTCTCCCAAATAATGCGTCCGAGAAAACTCTTTCCAGAGCCTCATCTCTAGTAGCTCACTTCGCTCGGACCCGAACTCCCATTTGTCTGCAAGGCCCAGGACTTAACTGTGGACCAGCGAAAGGCAAGGAGTTTGCCAGAAAACTACTAACGATCCTGGCGAGATGGGATAGCAAATCCATTGAGGAGAGCATTCCCGGTCATTCCTCGGGTGTATTGGTGGAAGTGGATGAATCAGGGGAATTCACCTGGAGTCGCCCTGGAGAAGCAAATGCAGGCCGATCAAGCTCAAGATAGGTCCGCCGGAATCAGGAGACTTTTGGTGCGGTTTCGAGAACTGCCTCCGAGTTTTTCCACGGTCTCTGTGGTCCCAGGCAAACATAAAGTTTTCAAGTGGTTTCTTACCACGTGCGTGATAATCGCCATTGCGTCCACATGCATTGAAAACGGCCTTCATCCTTTACTGCTGCTTTTGCTTCCGGTTATTGCAGCCGGTTTGCTGCGCGACGATTACGGCCGCGAGTTCTTCTTGTCTCAAAAGACCAGCTTCATCTTCTTTTTCATATACGTCGTATTACTGGCCATCGCCGCCTTGAGCTTCCGCAGCTCGTTCACTCTCCCGATTTCGATGGTGTATTTCACGTTCGGAGTCCTGATCGTAAGGGTTCTCACTCCACTCACAGACCGGAACGTAGAGCAACTAATCTTGCTCAGTTTGGGACTTATTCTCGTCAATTGCATAATCACGAACCATTTGGTCTTCGGCATAATGCTGCCTGTTTATCTGTTTTCCCTCATGGGCACTCTTATGCTGTTCCATTTGGCACGTACTCCCGCTCGTGCGCAGGAGTCATTCGATCCCGCGAGCGTAAGAAGTGTCAGAGAGGCAATTACAAGGAAGCTGGCGCTGTCAGCTTTCTTCATACTGGTATTCTCTGTCTTGTTTTTCGTTCTGATACCCAGGCCATTCATCTCGATGCCGGGACTCAGGTTCGGTGCGCCGGCCAGCGGTCTCGGAACAATGACCCAGCGAATCTCTTACAGGCAAATGATCGGAATGGCCGATATGCAGAGGATCGCGTTCATGGTCAGGTTGGAAGCGGGTTCTCTTCCGAGATTTCCCTACTGGCGGGGCCGAGTCCTGGAAAAAAACGACGGTCGAGGATGGGTTTACGCGGCGGAAAACAAAAACGTAACCAAACCGGTTCGCATAGATTATTCTCAGGCCATTGCATACGACTTCATCCCGTACAAACTCCAAACTAATACTATCTATGCGTATGGTTTCCCAGTGGGCGCGCTCGGAAAAATGGACCGGCCTTTATACATTGACCCTGGCGGCGAAATAATCGTGGATTCTCCATTTCTCTATTCGGATTCATACAAGATCACAGTCCTTAATCGACCGTTTCCTTTGGGACGCCTATCCGTTCGGTTTAACCTGGACAAAACTGGGATAACACCCAGAATAGAAGCTCTAGCCCGCGAGTGGACCGAGGGATTGACTTCTCCCGAGGCCAAGTCCAGCCGAATCGTGTCCAGACTGACGGATCGATGCAAATACGTGCTTCAGCCGGCACCTCCGCCGGAACAAGGCAATCCCACTGAGTATTTTCTTTTCGATAGCCGTGAAGGCAATTGTGAGTACTTTGCAGGCGCTCTGTGCCTGATGCTAAGGTCCGAAGGAATCCCGGCCCGAGTGGTTGAAGGATTCGCGGGGATGGACCGGTCATCCGTAGAGAACGAGTACATCGTCAGATTCGGCCATGCCCATGCCTGGGTAGAAGCAGCTCTGGATGACAACAACTGGACTACGCTGGATGCGACACCGCCATCACGTCTGGATCTCACTGGTAGTCTTCTTTTCGGATTTATCACCGATATGTATGACACCATTGAAAAGAAATGGACGAAATACGTGGTGTATTTCGATCGCAGCGATCAAGCAAAGCTTTTCGAGCTATTGAGAGAACTGCAAAACATGGATGTTGAATTGCCGACGCTTGGTGCAGTTGATCGGGTGTCTCTTATGACCCTCTTTTTCGCGGGCGCAGCGGTTCTGGCAATTTTTATAGTGGCTTACGCCATGCGCAAGAAAAGACGCTCCGCTGAATCGATCTATATGTCAGCGATGCGAGACATGGCACACGCTGGGGTGCTCGAGTCAGTGCATCCATGGCACGAGCAGAACACCGAAAAGATCTTGAGCCGTGCTCCCCAAGCGGCGGATTTGGCTCGTCAGTTCATGAAGCTATACTTCGACAGCAGGTTCGGGACAAACGGTGTCTCAATCAAGAAACTGGAAGAGGCGAAAAAGGAATTAGTTCGAGCGGCCAAAGGCGCTGCTTGATAACGACAAATCTGAGAATAATCCGGCGCCAACCAGCGGACAATCACAAGCGCCGCTGCTCATACCATTTCGCTTTCAAATATGTAAAATCGGGGAGGCACTTCTTGTAAGAAGTTCCTCCCCGAACCCCACCTCAAGAACTTTTGGCACTCACCGGAATCCCCACTTCCTGAAAGGAAATTTGGGGTTCCGGCAAATGATAGAAGTTTCTGGAAGGGGGTTTGGGGGCATATGCGCTAACTTGCGGATGTTCGGCTCTTTATCCGTCATTCCGGCGAAGGCCGGAATCCAGTCTTTTAAAACGGATTCTGGACCCCGGCCTTCGCCGGGGTGACGGTGTTGCAATTGGCTAAGTAGCTGAAATAACGTGAGCCCATTCTTTAAGTTAGCGCCTATGGGGTTTGGGGGGAAACTCTTTACTAAAGAGGGTCCCCCCAATCTTACTTCTTTGAATGCGCATTAGTATTAATCGGAGCCAGTCCTCTTTTAGCCGTCCTCCCCTAAGCCTCGGATATACAGGGCTGCTCCGTTAGCCAAGCCTTCTGCGACGTTGCCGAGGTATTCGGGGCTGGTCAGTTTTCTCTGCTCTCTGTTGTTGCTGATAAACGCGCATTCCACCAAAATTGCAGGCATTTTGGCACCGAGCAATACGTAGAAAGGCGCCTGCTTCACCCCGCGATTTCGTACAGAGAATGCCGATCGTTCGAGACCTCGCGCCAGGGCCGATTGAACCGTTTTTGCCAGTTCCGTAGATTCGGTTTTCTTCGAGGTCACCATAAGATCCACCAGCGTAGCCTCAAGATCGCTCATCTTTGATGGCGGAATCCCGTTTTCACGGGCCGCAACTCTCATTGCTCTGGGAGAACTAGCCTTATCCAGGAGGAACGTCTCTATGCCCTTCGAGGATCCATCAGAGGCCGCGTTGCAATGGATCGAGATGAAAAGATCCGCGTTTAGTGAGTTTGCTATCGCCGTCCTTTCCTGAAGAGCAAGACTTCGGTCGTCGCTTCGTGTGAGCGTGACCCTGAGACGGCGGTTTTTTCGCTCAAGAGCGGTCTTCAACCGTTTTGCTACATCAAGTGTGAGATCCTTTTCTTTGAGTGAACCGTCCCGAGAGACTGCTCCCGGATCTTTTCCCCCATGTCCCGGGTCGATAACCACCACGAACTCCTTGACACCGGTTTTCGCCGTCTTGCCCGGAGGAGCTACATCGCTGATGCTGGATTGAGGAAGCGACGCAATACGATTCTCGGTGGGAATTTTCTTTAACGTTGATTGGGAGTCCGGACCCGAGGGTTTTCCGTGCGAGGAGGCGTTTCCGTTCCAATCTCGCTGCGGGCTTTGGGGTTGCTCAGGTTCAACTTTGGGGACATTTGCGGGCACCACTAATGCTGGGCCCTGAACTGAATAGAGCCCGTTTCCACGATACTGAGGAGCCGTTACCTTCCGAGATTCCGTTCCAGAGACTGTAGATGTTATTGGTTGAGGTCCGGGAATTGGTTCAGATGATTTTCTGGCTTCAAGCTCTCGTTTGCAGGTATGAGCTTCTTTCAACTCCCGCAGCGAAGGAATTAGGTAAGGCCCCTTGTGGTAATTTTTGTTGAAATCGCTCAGATACTTTATGGCCTTTTCCAGATCCTCGGGGTTAGCACTGGACCGATATAGCGAAAGGCAGGCCTTTCCTGCGTGAAATAGGCTGAGCTTGGCAGCAGCAGCCGGTTTGCCGGTGGCGCGGATCAGCACGAATGCATTGATTGCTTCCAGCCATTGCTCCCTCGTGCTCGACGGGTCCCTTGACAGACGATCCAATTTCTTGCACGCGTCATTGAAAGAGGGCGGTTTGTCCCAACGTGCGATGCAGGGGGAGGCAACCAACACGATAAGGACTATGACCGCAAGAAACGAGAACACACTCCTCGTACATGTCGAAAGGGGCTTGCCGGCGCAGAGAAACGTGGGCGTGGTTGAGAGGGCCGGGGGCTCTGCGATCTTGGCCACAATTCTCGGCATCTGGTCCTCAGAGAAGGTTCGATCTCGTTTGTGTTGTCGTTCCGTCAAAGGCGTGGAGAATAAGCATAGTCACGATCAATAATCGGAAATCCGGGTCCATTTGCTGTTATTCTTGTCCTTCCTGGCTTTCTTGTCCGTGCGGTGCCGTATTCCGACAACTTCGCTGGGAACGGCATTTATGGGGGAGCAAGAACGGGCGACTTTTTCGTGT
>JACRDE010000281.1 GCA_016212935.1 Desulfomonile tiedjei
ATTACTCGGTCGAAAGTACGGGCGTATATTGCCGTCCTTCGTGCGCGGCTCGGCTGGCACGGCCCGAGAATGTCCGTTTTCATACAACATGCGAAGAAGCCGAGAAGGCAGGTTTCCGGCCCTGCAAGAGGTGCAAACCGAACCAGTCTTCGCTGCTTGAGCAGTACGCAGCGAAAATCACTGCAGCTTGCCGGATCATCGAGGAATCGGAGAACGTACTGAGCCTGGAAGACCTGGCAGCGCGCGTTGGTTTTAGCACCTATCACTTTCACCGCGTGTTCAAGCGGGTCACTGGATTGACTCCCAGGAAGTACGCTGCGGCGCATATTGAGAAACGGCTGCGCAATGAACTCAGTAGCGCGGACACGGTGACCGAAGCCATTTACAGTGCAGGCTATAGCTCTAGTAGCCGTTTCTATGAGAAGTCGAATGAGGTCTTAGGTATGACGCCTACCGACTATCGTGCCGGTGGAGCCGACACGGAGATTCGTTTCGCCATTGGTGAATGCTCTCTCGGCGCGATACTCGTGGCCAAAAGCGCCCGAGGCGTTTGTGCCATTTTCATGGGCGACGATCCCGACGAACTGATACGCAATCTGCAAGATCGCTTCCCCCGAGCGAGCCTGATCGGCGGCGACAGTGAATTCGAGCAGCTCGTCGCCAAGGTGGTCGGCTTTGTCGAAGCGCCGGCTATCGGCCTGGACTTGCCGTTGGATGTGCGCGGCACAGCGTTTCAGCAGCGTGTTTGGCAAGCTTTGTGCGAGATTCCTGCCGGCATGACGGCAAGCTACACAGAAATCGCAACCCGTATCGGCTCCCCAAACTCGGCGCGAGCCGTGGCTCGGGCGTGCGCTGCAAACACCCTCGCAGTAGCCATTCCGTGCCATCGCGTTGTACGTAACGATGGCGGATTGTCTGGCTATCGATGGGGCGTGGAGCGCAAGCGCGCACTGCTGAAAAAGGAATCACATGGATGAATGCACTGGTCAAAGAAACGCTGGCGATCGGCTGGAACAATACCCTGATCGTGGACGGGCAAGAAAGCTTCGCTCTTTTACCATGGTTGTGCTCGCAATGACTACTGTGAGTTAACCGGCACGACTCCGGAACGTAGTGAGGACGCACCCTTCGATGCACCGAAGGTGTGCCGTCTGCTTCGAGAGCCAATCTTTATCCAGAAATGTACTATGCACGCCCGTACATGGTGGTCATCGAGGCGAGCTTGTTGGAAATGTGTTCCTCCAATTGTTCCGGACGAAGCCTCCATTTCCAGTTTCCTTTGCTCCTGGACGGATAATTCATTCTGGTTTCGTTGCCAAGTCCCAAGATGTCTTGCATGGGAAACATGACCATGTTCGCAACGGACATCATGAGCAGTCTGACCAGCTCCCAGTGAAGTTCTTCCACTGGGACCTCTCGCCCCAGATATTCCCGCAGCCTGTTCTTCTGTTCCCACGAAGCTTCCGCGTCAAACCATCCTCTGATCGTATTTGTGTCGTGCGTGCCCGTGTACGCGATGCAGTTTTTCTCAAAGTTGTGAACTGTATAGGGATTGGTGGGCTGGTCGTCTCCGAAAGAAAAAAGCAACACTTTCATTCCTGGAATCTCGAAATCCCGCATAAGTTCTCGCACATCAGGGGTAATTATGCCCAGGTCCTCCGCTATTATGGGAATGCGGGGAAACCTTTTGAGCAGAGCTTTGAAGAACCGTTTCGAGGGGCCTTCTATCCATTTGCCGTTAATCGCCGTCTGTTCGTTGGCTGGGACCTCCCAGTAGCCTGCGAGTCCCCGAAAATGATCTATTCTGAGAAAATCGCAGAATTCAAGGTTGTGTTCAAGCCGGCGAATCCACCAGCCGAATCCGTCTTGCTCAAGAATGTCCCACCTGTAAATCGGAACACCCCAGAGTTGGCCGGTTTCGCTGAAATAGTCAGGAGGAACTCCTGCCACTACATAAGGCTTTTTCCGTTCATCGAGTTTGAAATATTGCGGATTGCACCACACGTCGGCACTGTCATAGTCAACATAGATTGGAATGTCCCCAAGTATCTGAACACCTTTGGACCTACAATACTCAGCAAGTTTCGACCATTGCTTGCGAAAAATGAACTGACCGAACCTTTCCAGCTCCATTTGATCCCGAAGCTCTTGGGCTGCAGAAGCCAAGGCTTCAGGATGCCGGTCCCGTATTTCGTAAGGCCAATCGCTCCAGACCCGTTGATCAAACCTGTGTTTGAACGCGCGAAACAGTGCGAAATCCTCCAGCCACGTCCTGTTCTCAGCCACAAACCTATCGTAGTTGCAATCGCGTTTGGTGCGAAACACTGAGAATGCCTTTCGAAGAAGCTCTTCTTTGTAGGGCTGCACTGTCGGGTAATCCACGAAATCCGTTGGAAACTCCGGCCTGCCCAAATCCGATTCCGCAAGCAGCCCGTCCTCCATGAGGAGCTCAGGACTTATCAGCAGCGTATTGCATGCAAAAGCCGACGGACTGGTGTACGGCGAATAATGATCCGGTGTGGTCACGTTCAACGGGAGAACTTGCCAGAAGTTCTGCTTGGCCTGAACCAGAAAGTCCACGAACCTGTACGCCCACGGCCCCATATCGCCTATACCGAAACGAGATGGCAGAGATGTAAGATGAATCAATATGCCGCTTCCCCTGGCAATCATTTTCGTCCTCACGCTTATCAAGAATACTTGATCGGTAACGGTCTCGAACGCGGCCGGCTGCAAGCACGCAGTTGCACATTACAACGTTCGTGTTGACCAATTCATGGAGGCAACCCTCTGATCATACTTTTTTACCTGAAAACCCTCGACTGTCAAACAAGCGATTGACAGAGAAAACCGGGATCTCAGGAAAGACATGTCGGAATATGTTATCACCAGCCGCTTTAGGCCGGGCGCGGATTTCTGTCCACTGGATTTGCATGGCCCATCAGTCCTCGTAGGTGTATAATTTATTCATAAAAGAATCGGGGGTGCTAGGCTGTGGTGAAACAGAATCCTGGTTTTTCTCCTGCCGAACTTGTGGCTAGAATAACAGAGCTAAGCGCTGAAGAAGAGTGGTTCCATTGCATCGATCTGGGCGGTGGGATTGCAACTATGAAGGAACCCGTGAAACATCTCCTGGACCTTTGGGGCGTGATTGACAAGCACATTCCCAAGGACTTGTCGGGCATGAGAGTCCTGGACATAGGCTGCAACGCTGGCTTTTTCAGCGTGGCCGCAAAAAAGAGAAATGCAGATTACGTGCTTGGGATTGAAGTGTCCCCCGGATATGTCAAGCAGGCGGAATTTGTTAGGGACGCCCTGGGGTTGGAAATCGATTACAGAAACATGAGCGTATACGAGATCCCGGTATTGGAAGCGCAGTTCGACGTGGTTTTTTGTCTTGGAGTAATCTACCACTGCTCCGATCCATTTCTGGCTGCGAGAAATGTGCTTTCCGTGACTAGTAAAGTGGCCGTGATTGAATCCGCCTTAATGTCCCCGCAGGCTCCTGATGACAGGCCGCTATGGCAGTTCGCCTTTCCTGGTTACAAACGCGGGGAAGACGAGCGCTTTTACAATTGGTGGTTCCCCAACATGTCCGGTTTGAAAGCCCTGTTTGGATCAGCCGGATTCAGTTCCGTGAATTCACTGCACGAGTCGAACGACCGGGGATGCATAATGTGTCGCAGATGATTGAGCCATGCGTGTCTCGAGGGCTTGCTCTGTTAATTGTCCGTCGGAATTCTGATACGCCAACGCGAAAATTTGGGACGATCCTGACAGGAAAGACCAAGTGCCGCTAAATGCCCTCTTGCCACATCGTCACCTCGGTGAAAGGCAGGGTCCAGAGCCTGCCGATAAGACTGGATTCCGGCCGTCGCTGGAATGACGGATTAAGAGCCAAACGTCCTTAAGTTAACGCATATAGGAGTTCGGGGAAACACTTCTTACAAGAAGGGTTTCCCCGATTCTGCTTCTTTGATTGCGAATTCGTCTGAATGATATCTGGCATGACTCACGGTTTCATGGCAGCGGCCAACTTGCCAACAATTGCTACAGCATTTTCGATTCTAGGGGACCAGAAGCCTGCATTGAGCCGAAGGCAATTCTGGTACTTCCCTTTGATAGAGAATACCGGCCCCGGCGCTATCGAGATCCCCGCCTCAAGCGACATTTCGTATAGCTTCAAAGCGTTCACGTAATTCGGACATTCAACCCACAGTACAAATCCGCCTGTTGGCCGCGTTACACTCGTGCCCTTGGGGAAGTGATCCTCTACGGCTCGAGCCATGGCAGCAGTCTGGTTTGCGTACACTCTCCGGATTCTCCGAAGATGATGGTCATAGCCGCCGGTGGCAAGAAACTCGGCCACGGCAAGCTGATTTGGCGTAGCGGTTGCGCCGTTGCTCAACACCTTCAGGCGTTCAATTTGCTCCTGAAATCGACCGGCAGCAATCCAGCCTACGCGATAACCGGGAGCTACCGTTTTGGAAAACGAGGAGCAAAGCAAAACGAGCCCCTTCTTGTCAAAGGCTTTCGCCACAATCGGTCGGTCGTGTTGAAAGCAGATATCACCGTAAATGTCGTCTTCAATGAGTGGGATGTCCTGAGCAGACAGCAGCTCAACGAGAGCCTTCTTGCTCTCGTCCGACATACAGCTGCCAAGCGGATTACTGAAGTTGGAAATCACCAGGCACGCGCTTATCTTGTGATGCTCGATGGCGTAGCCCAGAGCAGGAATGCTTATTCCCTCTGTAGGATGAGAGGGAATCTCGATGGCCTGTAGCCCGAGAGTCTGGATCATCTGCAGAAAGCCATAAAAGATCGGCGACTCGATCGCTACCGTGTCCCCAGGATTGCAGACTACACGAAGAGATAGATTTACGGCCTCGAAACAACCATGGGTTGTCACGATATGGTCCGGCGTCAACAGGCAGCCCGCTGTCATGGCACGCCGCGCTATCTGGGTGCGCAGTGTCTTACATCCGGGTAAGACATCATAGGACACACTCTGATTCTTGAAGCGCCTCGTCACTGCGGAAAGCGTTCGCGTCAAGCGGTCTACCGGGAGCAGTTCCGGGCTTGGCAGGGCACCGCCCAACGGCACGAGATCCCTATTGCTCAGAGAGCCCAGGAGCATAACGCAAATGTCACTCACACTCAAAGTCTTGGGGACCGCTGCATGAGAGGGGATTTCACGCTTCATCGGAACTGACGGGCTTTTCAAGCGAGCCCGAACATAGTATCCCGATTGAGGTCTGGCCTCAATTAATCCTAGATTTTCCAGAAGGCCGTATGCGGCCATTACCGTACTCAGACTGACCCCCAGCTGCCGGCTCAAGCCCCTCACCGAGGAGATGCGCTCGCCTGGTCTGAACGTGCCCTCCGTTATCAGGTGCGCCATACGTTCAGCAACCTGTTCATAGAGGTTGATCTTTTCCGATTCAACTCCAGGATTACTTTCGAGACGATCCATGAGAATTCACCCTATGCCGAGCAAAACAACGTTCTAAGAATTAGCACCGCCGGCCACTCGGGCAGGGCTGAATTACTTCCCTAGTCGGGTGTCGACGAGAACGGAATGATTCGGGATCCTTACTCTTAGTTATACCCCCAATTGAGCGTTTTTTGGAGAAATTTGCGGGGAGGGACTTTTTGCAAAAAGTCCCTCCCCGCCCCCTCCTCAAAAACTCCAAATTTATGGGCTGTTAGTTTCGTCACTTGCTGCACTCTTCTTTCAGAAGGGGTAATCACAGCAGGCAATGCTATTCTAGGCTTAACCCGTTGGTCATGATACTGGCTACTGTAGCCTGTCCTCGATGCCGCCGAGAGGCTCTCAAATAGTGTATCCGGTTGACCTATGTCACCACAATGTTGGAGTTTTTTGGGAGGGGTCCGGGGAACACTTTTTTGCACAAAAAAGGGTTCCCCGGAAGCTCTTTCCAACAATCGCTCATATTAGGGTATACACATGAATCTGCCTACTGCTCCAACTCTTTCTGCGCATTTGCAATACAGTTGGGAGGATTCCTCTACGGTACAGTTTATCAGATCATGCAACTGTTACGGTTACAGGACTGATGGGCTGCATCTACAACTGTTTGTTGATAGGGCTATAATTCAGCTGGCGTAGAATTTAGACGGTGAGTTCCCAAACGGAGGCGGGGTCCTGAATGGGGAACTTCCGTCCATCCGATTCCTGGCGCAGCGTTCAAATAGATATGCCGATGGCCGGAATCGCAGGCGAGAGCAATGACAATGAAAATCTTTCGCTCAGCATTGGCGATGTCGCTTGCCTTGGTGAGTTGCCAGGCGTGGGCTCAGGACACCGTGCACATAGGGATCCTTCTACCAATGTCCGGGAGCTTCGCTGCAGGCGGACACTCTCTGTGGGAGGGCATCAAGATTGCCAACAAGATGGAACCAACAGTCTTGGGCCGTTCAGTAGAGCTGAAATTGGCGGACACCAAATCTGACACTGTAGAAGCAACAACAGCGGCTTTCTCGCTCACCGAAAAGGCAGGCGTTGCGGCCATAATCGGCGAGATGGTCTCAAGCAATACCATCGCAGCAGCCTTTCACGCGGAGCGACGACGAATCCCTTTGGTGACGCCGACTGCCACCAGTGGGATGGTAACAAGTGGGAAAACCTATGTATTCCGAATCTGCCCGGTCGATGACGAACAAGCCCGCGTTGCAGCGGATCTTGCGCTGCACAATCTGGGCGCCCGGACCGCTGCACTCATCTGCGACATATCGCAAGAATACAGCGTCGGTTTGGCAGCCTGTTTCAGGAACGAGTTCAATCGGGCAGGGGGCAGCACAGTGGTCGAGACAAGAATCAGGACCGGAGACAGGGATTTTACGGCGCAGATAAATCGAATCAAGGCTGCCAGCCCTGACGTGATATACGCTCCCGTCTATTACATGGAATGCGGCCTCATGGCTCAACAGGCGAGGCTGATGGGTGTGGATGCGCCGATCATAGCGGGGGATGCGGTCGAAGCACCGGAACTCGTGAAATTTGGGGGGCGATCTGTAGAGAACCTCCTGTTCACCTCTCATTTTCACGAGGACTCGCTCGATACCGAAATTGGAAAGAAGTTCCGAAACATTTTCCTGGAAGAGACCGGGAAGAGACCTCAAGCTTCAGAGTCATTGGGCGCTGAAGCGTACTTGGTGGTCCTCGACGCAATCAGGAGAGCCGGTTCAGTGAATCCGGAAATGATTCGGGAAGCCCTGGCCACCATCAGTAATGACGGGGGCTTTACGTCAACCATGTTGATTCGCACTGGTGGAAATGGGCCGCTCCCAGTACTGGTAAATGAGATAAAGAACGGGAAATTCGTTTGTGTTTCTCCACCGGTTCTCGAGCTGGGCGCCGGAAAGCTCCGCCTGAGTGACAGAGTGTCGCCATAGTGCGCTATACAGATGCGCTTTCAAAGGAGCAATATTGTTTCTGGCGGAAGAGTAATCTTGAATATTATCTTTGAGTGTTTCACCGGAGGCTATACTGGTCTTCTGAAAACGCATTGAAATTACCGGAAGGACCGTCCTTGCGGCAGACCCCAAGATTTGTTTCTTTTCCGACAACAGTGACGACCCTGGGAAGATTTAATAATTGCTACTGCTGGCTTGTCCGGTGGCGGAAGCTGCACGCAATAGTGCAGTATTCCACCACGGTAGCGAGAAGCGGTTACCGACAAGAGCAGCATATCCGCTATGAACCTGCGCACCGGGACTTTTTTTTGACTCGTTTTTGCACTAGTATTTGAGTACGCGACTCGCGGCCATGCTCTCTGAGCGCGCGCAGACAAAGCCGTAGCCGGAGAAATCCTCTCGCCGCACTCCAACCAGTGGTTACCATGAAAGTGATGCGAACTCCCAGGAGCCTCGACCTAGCCATTACCAGCCACTGTAACTTGAGATGCGCGTACTGCAGCCATTTCTCAAGCGCCGGTGATGTTGGGAGCGATCTTTCCACGGAGGAATGGCTTCAGTTCTTCGAGGAGCTCAAACGGTGCGGCGTAATGGACGTTTGCCTTCAAGGTGGAGAGCCTTTTTTCCGACCGGATTTCAAAGAATTGATAAGCGGGATCATCAGGAATCGGATGCGGTTTTCTATTCTGTCGAACGGAACCTTGATCACGGAAGAAATGGCCGCATTCCTGGCATCAAGCGGCAGGTGCGATTCCGTTCAGGTGTCGATCGACGGTTCGATTCCCACGACGCACGACGCGTTCAGAGGCGAAGGCAACTTTATACGCGCATTGAGGGGGCTGAAGTTGCTACGTGAGCAAAGGGTAAACGCTTCTGTGAGGGTCACGATTCATAGGCGAAATGTTAACGAATTGGAGGAAATCGCAAGATTTCTGCTGGAAGAATTGGAAATGCCCGGATTTTCCACCAATTCCGCTTCCTACTTCGGCCTTTGTCGCAAGAATACCGAACAGGTGCAGCTCACCGCTGAGGAACGCTCTCTCGCCATGGAAAAGTTGCTGAAGTTGACCGACAAGTACCACGATCGGATATCCGCCCAAGCCGGCCCTCTGGCTGAAGCAAGGGGCTGGCGGGACATGGAAGCTGCGCTCAAGAGCGGAGAGCTGCGCTCTCAAGGAGGGGGATTCCTCACGGGCTGCGGCGGTCCGATAACTAAGCTGGCAGTGCGCGCTGACGGCACGATGCTGCCCTGCATTCAGCTTCCGGAGATCGAACTCGGGGTCATAAACAGAGACAGCCTCAAGGAAATCTGGCAAAACAACCCGGAACTGTATCGATTTCGCTTAAGACGTAAGATTCCGCTCAGCGATTTCGAATTCTGCCGAAATTGCGACTACCTCAACTACTGCACCGGCAATTGTCCTGCGGCTGCTTCCGCAATTCTTCAAGATCCTTGGCACCCCAGTCCTGACGCATGCTACAAGAGATTCAAAGAGTCCGGCGGAAGACTTCCCAAAGTTCGGGAATGAGAGTCCGAAAGAGATCCAACCGATACTTCTGATGAAAGTGAGCTCGACCGACGAATCGGTCGAGCAAAGCATCGGGGGAGGTTAAAGGCTTCCGGCTGGGGGTTAGAAGAGGAAGCCCACCTGGAGAAAGGCTCCGTCTATGGTGCTTCCGAACACCTCGGTCGGTTTTTCCTTCTTCAGATGAGAGTAACGATAACCGCCCTTAACGAATCCAAAGCGTCCGCTCTTGATGGGAATCATGTAGCTAAGTCCAGCTTCGGCTTCGTACCCCACAGTGTCGTTCAGGAAGGCAATACCGCCCTTTCCACTGAATGCCAGAGTGTTGCCGTGAAAGTTCTTCAAGCACCGTATGAATTCGATACCGGTTACAGCCATGTTCTTGGTGTCATCCCACACCACTGCAGAAGTAACTCCTGTCCCTATGGACAACTTGTCCTGCACGTGGAGCCAGTCCGCGAACAAATTGGTTGAACTGTGCTGGCTCTGGCTGACGTTGAAGTACAGGCCGGCTCGATGCTCTATGTGCTCCCACTTGGAGCGAACCTCTGTGGCTGACGCAAAGGTCTGGCCCATGAAGTTGAACGAAGTCCTCGGGAAATTGGTCGCATCCATGAAAATGGGTGTGAACGAGTACCTCATCCCCCAACGAGGCCTGAACTGATACAGGGCTTCAA
>JACRDE010000272.1 GCA_016212935.1 Desulfomonile tiedjei
CGTGGGTATAAATTCAGCACATATGCAACATGGTGGATCCGTCAGGCCATTACCAGAGCCATAGCGGATCAAGCCAGGACAATTCGAATACCGGTCCACATGATCGAGACCATCAACAAACTGATCCGCACGTCCAGGTACCTGGTCCAAGAGTATGGCCGAGAACCCACCCCTGAGGAAATAGCCGAAAAAATGGAATTCCCTTTGGAAAAGGTTCGCAAGGTATTGAAAATAGCCAAGGAGCCCATCTCTTTGGAGACTCCGATCGGTGAGGAAGAGGATTCGCACCTTGGAGATTTCATCGAGGACAAGAAGATTCTGTCTCCTTCCGATGCAGTCGTGGGCATGAGCCTCACGGAGCAGACGCGAAAGGTGCTGGCTACGCTTACCCCCAGAGAAGAGAAGGTGCTTCGCATGCGTTTCGGCATCGGCGAAAGGGCCGATCACACTTTGGAGGAA
The DNA here is from genome assembly GCA_016212935.1 of Desulfomonile tiedjei. Classification (GTDB taxonomy): domain Bacteria; phylum Desulfobacterota; class Desulfomonilia; order Desulfomonilales; family Desulfomonilaceae; genus Desulfomonile; species Desulfomonile tiedjei_A. The sequence goes on from JACRDE010000272.1 coordinate 460, forward strand.
GTCGGCCAAGATTTTGACGTTACCAGAGAGCGAATCCGGCAGATCGAGGCAAAGGCCTTGAAAAAACTTCGCCATCCTTCCCGCAGCAAACGGCTGCGGCCGTTCATAGAGGGCTAGCGCAGCCGGGGGAACCTTTGCTCCGCGAGTTTCTCCCGGTCCTGCTTTATAAATTACATGCCAGCTTATGATCCCGATACCAGGCCAAGGCTACGGAACTTAGAGCCTATTCAGGTCGACGCTCAGGGTCGTCGTGCTGTGGGTCTGCGGGATCCGCTTCAGCTCACCGACCACATGGTTTGTCTTCAACCGGAAGCCCTGCACGTGCTGGCCATGTTGGACGGAACACATTCGTTGCGGGATATACAGACAGAACTGTCCCGAATGACCGGCTCGATCGTTTTCATGGAGGATATTGAAGCCCTCGTCGGAACCTTGGATGAGGCTTATCTGCTTCACGGGGACCGTTTCAAGGAAGCCTACGAAAGCAAGGTGGCCAGGTACAGGAAGCAGCCGCGCAGGCCTTGTTCCCATGCTGGAATGAGCTACAGCGCAGACCCGGAAGCCCTGAGAAAAGAACTTACCGATTTTTTCGTTCAGCAAAACGGGCCGGGACTTCCCGAATACGGCTCTGATGATCGCCGCCCAGTGGGATTGATTGCTCCACATATTGATGTCCGAGCCGGTGGAAACTGCTTTGCAAAGGCATATCAATCGCTGGGTTCAGGGCAGTCTTCAGACGTTTACGTCATCTTCGGCACCGGGCATGCCGGAGTGGAAGGCGTATTCACAGCCACCAATCTGGACTTCGAAACCCCTCTGGGGGTTGTTGAGACCGATCGGGACTTTGTCCGGGAATTGGGCTCATTGCTGGGCAGAGATCCGGCTGCCGAGGAAATACTCCATGCTGCGGAGCACGTAATTGAATTCCAGCTTATTTTTCTGCAGTATATTCTCTCGGGCCGGCACAAATTCACCGTGGTCCCTGTACTGTGCTCGTTGTCCCACCACATGTTTCAACAGAATGGACCTCACAAGGAACAGAAGCGGCATTTCGACGAGTTCTGTAACGCCGTCAAGGAAGTCTGCGGGCGCAACTCCAGAACCGTCTGTTTCATAGCCAGCGCCGATCTGGATCACATAGGCCCCAGGTATGGCGACTCTTTTGTTCCGCACAGAGGTACAGTCAAAGACGCTCTTGAGAAGGACCGGCGTATGCTCGGGTGCCTGGAGCGGCTGGATCTCAGCGGTTTTGTGCAACAGATTGCCGGAGAGAACGATTCCAGACGGATCTGCGGTTTTTCTCCGATAACCGCCATGTTCAATTGCATGGACGCCAGGGAGGGCCGCCTATTGGGGCTCGATTTCGCTCAGGTTGACAACAACAACTCCTTCGTCTCCTTCACCTCTATGATCTTCCATTAGAAAAAAGAACGTCCTATACTCTGTCCTCCAAGACTGAACATTGCAGGATTACTCCGCCATGATGAAACGGCTGATCCCCATTCTTAGCATGATTACGTTTTTGTTTGCGACATCTGTCTGTCTAGGCGAGCAAAACAATTCAATCATCGAGACTCAAGTGCTGCGAATATTCGCTGTAAAGAATGCCTCCTATTACCACAAGCCGTGGAAAAGCCCGGATTTCAGCGAGGTAAGAGGCAGCGGCTTCTTCTTCCGGAATGATAAGCATTTTCCAGGCAAACAGGGAATGATAATC
>JACRDE010000280.1 GCA_016212935.1 Desulfomonile tiedjei
GCACGGCCCGGAAGCCAGGGCAAAAAGATCGGAGCCAGTATCGTACCCGCAACAAGTGCGCACAAGAGCGCAATCGCAGCAAAAACTCCGAAATTCAGCACGTTTGACCAGTAATCAAAAGGCCCGCCGAGTCCCCCGAAAAAGAAGAACGCCGGAATCACAAAGACTGCCACCTCGAGAGCGCTAACCAGCTCAACCGGAATCAAGACAGTCCGTTCCCATGCGCCGAATGTCTTACGCCGCATTTCCGGAGTAGCCTTGAATCCTGATGCAACAAACGCCGGAATATCTTCGGCCCGTATCGGCCCATAAATGACCTTGAACCCAGACAGGCGTTTGACTTGATGGGCCGCAACCCCCGGAGCGCCCAATTGCGGCAGAATCAACTGCCTGTGTGACACCACGCTTCCAAGTCCGCTGGATTCTATGCGGTTCACCAGTTCCTCGGTTCCGAACGTGCCTTTCCCAGCTGCGCACCAGACGTTGATTCCATCCGTGTTGAGCGCCAGAATCCACGCATTCATTCCAGGCAATACCGATCTGAGCCAATCGAAGCTCATCTTGTAATTGGCGGTCACAAGCACTTGAGAATTCGCGTCCGGTGCACCGAGCGCGTACAGGCCAGGATCAATGAAGTAAGTCATCCGCCCGATTTTCCACCGGGCCTTGAAGCTCCCAAGGCGGTCTGCAAAGGTTAGCTCCGAGGATACGCGGGGTATTCTTCCGACAGGAGAGTTCACATAGTCGGAGACAAAAGGCTGATCGAGACTTGGAAGGCCCGCCTGGGCCTTTTCCTTTGGGGGTCAACAACTGCCAGTCGATATTACCGCTGGCTGATTACAAGCACCATTTCCCAGCGGTGCGGCGTCCGGGCTGCTCGTGAGTTGGTTCATGGTCGGTCCTCTGATTTTACACGCGAACCACTTTCGACAGTCCGCAGTGTTTTATATTTCGATATATATAGAATTATAAAACCTTCTTCTCTTTAGTCAAGTTCTTTTCTGGCTTATTTGCAAACAATCAGTCGCCAGCGGGATGGGCATTCTCAAGCGGATTGGCGTGAGTCATGGGTCAGGCTTTCCAGCCTGCCTGTCTCCAAAATGCCAATAATGGCAGGCTGGAAAGCCTGACCCACAAGAGTAAGCCAATCTCGGAGTAACTGAATGGAGATTCTCATTTCGACCTTCGAAACAGACAAAAACATATTATAGGGTTACCTCAACCCAGGATATTGCTCCATGCCCGCCGCGTCAATCCCCTCGAAATTACTATGGCTGGAACCGCTCGGACGATTGGATCACAGCGATTACGAAATCCTCACCCCCAAAGGGCGTACGGCGCTGTCACCAGAATGAGGCTTATTATTCGCGTCGCCTGACTCATGAAGAGGAGTTCGCTCCCCAGGCGGAGATTGAACAGCCCGGCATACGCGGGCAACTGATGGCGAACCGCTCTCAGCGGAGTCGAAATGATGGTCCCGACAATTAGAGCCACTACAGTCTGTTTTACGTCCAGGCTACCCGCATCCTGCAACGCGCCAGCGGCGGCCATGCCGGAGCTGAACTCAGCCGCCAGGGCAACTATGACCAGCCCGGCCACTTCGATTGGAAACAAATCATAAGAAACCCAGCCGACAGCCCGGCCCTTCAACCACTGAAACAGTCCCCATTCTCCCGCCAGAAAAACCAGAACGTAGATCGGTATGGTGTAAAGCACAAGACGAGTGAATCGATCGCTGAAACGTTTCCATACGCGTGCCCAGGCCGATTCTCCGTTCGGGTCCAGATGATCCACCAGAGCGCTCCACATGGGCGCAGGAGGAGGCAATGCCTGCCTGGTGTATACGAGCACTCCCAGACTTCTAAGGCACGATGCCACGAAAGTTATTGCCAAATAGATCAGCCCTGCCCTGCCTGCCAGCGAGGCCACCACGAAAAAGGTTGTGGGAAGATGCACCAGATAGACGGGCAAGCCATTGTTCAGAAGATAGGTGAGGACAAGTTCTTTCCGGGAGATCTTCTTCTCTTGATAAAACCCCATAAGCATGGAGTTTGCCACCACTCCGGAAACGAAGCTCGAAACAAAGGCAGCGCCGCTCTCGTCATTGAGATGCCCCCAGCGTGTCAACGGACGGACTGCTCGTGAAAGCTTTCTCGTCCAGCCGAGGCTTTCAAGCGCCTGACCGGCCAACAGGCCCAGGCCTAGAAGAACGAGCAGCTTGGCAAGCGGAATCAGCAACTTTGAGTAAATCTTTGCTGCGGAGCTGACCGATCCGTCCGACTGGACAATAGCCCAGGCCAGGCCTACTGCGGCCAGAGGCAAAAGAATTGCCGGGACTATAAACCACCTTCTACCTGCTTTTTCACCTTTCATCTGCGCATTCATGCCTCTTGTTAACTGGTGTCATCAGCTTTTCACCGCTTCTCTTCAGTTCCTGTTACCTGTGCGGCTCCGAGCCGAACCTCAAGCTCATTGGTTGCAGCAAGAATTGGGAGTCTTTGGGAAAAAATGGCAGGGACGCGTTTGTGCAAGAAGGCTTCCCAATCGCAAATGCATCGTCGTTCCGCGACAATCCCTTGTTCCAAATTCCCAGGTCAGCGCGGCTTGTCCGCGACTAACAGCTGGTCCATATTTTCGCCTTGCCTCAGCATCCGAATTCCAGTGAATCCGACACCTCCCAGATCTTCTCGGATCTCGTCGAAGGTGTATGTGTTCCCTCCGGATGTGGCGCATAACATGTTGACCGCAAATACGGCCCCATCTCGCGGGAAAGTGCGGCTCGGTTCCATTACGTGGTCTCTGATCAGGATCATACCGGCAGGATCAAGGGCTCTGAAAGCTTTTCCGAATAGCAGCCGGTTGGTCTCTCGATTGTTGCTGTGTATCACCGCGGACAATAGAACCAGGTCATGTCCAGGTGGAAGTTCATCGACCTTGTAATCTCCGGGGACTATGCGCACCCGTTCCGAGACTCCACCTTCAGAGAGTTTCTTTCGTCCCATTTCTGCAACACTAGGGTAGTCGAAAAGGGTTGCCATCAAGTGCGGAGCGCGCCTGAGAAATGCCATTATGTATGTGCCTGAGGCGCCCCCCACGTCCAGCATGCTCTTGAACGGCCTGAGATCCACTGAAGCAGCTATCTCGTCTGCCATTCTCAAGCCCACTACATGCATGGCGGATATGAAGTCCTCCACCTCCTGGCTGGATCTGGAGCTCATGCCCATGGGATTGGGGTTTGTCCCGGTCTTCACTATTTCGGTGAGCTTTGACCATGTCTCCCACATATGGCTTCTGTGGAGGACCAGCGGAAGTACGGATTCGGGACCGTGTTTGCCGAGAAGTTGCAAGATTTGTTCGTCCGCGCGGTATCGACTGTCTTGGGTCTTCTCAAGCAAACCCTGGGCGACAAGTGCGTCCATCAGAATGCGCAGACTTCTCTCGTCCCAACCGGTCTGCTCGCATATTTCTTGAACTGTTTTAGGATCGCCTCCGAGCCTGGTGAACAGATCCAGTTGCGCAGCGGAAAGCAGAATCCTGCACGTCTGAAATGCCGTGCTCAAAGCCAACACGCTTTCTTTATTCCATTCTTCAGACATCTAGTTCCTCCGAGGCATAATGGTGGTTATTACTGCGGCACTGCAAATCACCTGATTGTTTTTGGACACCATTTCCACAGCATCCTCACAACGTAACACAGGCCGGAGCATTTTCGCAGACTCCTTGCCGGGTGCCTGCGAGTCCGGTCGCTTGACAAATCCCTCCTCTATTTTATTCTAATTACTATGATCACTTGATGAAAAGAGGGCTAGTATGAAATATGCGATTGGCGCGGGTATCGGAGCTGCGATCGGATTCGGGCTCTATCTGGTGAGTTCGCATTCAGGCAGTGGTTGAGCGCTATGGTGCAACCCGATCGTGGCCGTCTCCATTGGCACATTGGTCGGCGTGGCAATAGCCTCAGGTTGAGGGCTGAACAGTATTTTACGGAAATTACGTGAGCTATCGCTGTTGTCTTTTGTTCTGTCATGTCACATTAGCAAATCTTTATTCTGCGGTGTTATTCCTTGACAATACATCTATGCGAGAATATCTTCGGACCGCCCGGCAGAGGCTTTCCCCTTTGGCCTGAGCTGAAATCGGGCATCCTGAGATGAAGACATAGTCACGCGTGCTGAATGGATTCGCGCTTGAGAAACGTTGTTGGTACATGAGGCCTTCAAGAAGAGTTCAGAGAGGATTCCGCGTCCATCCGGATTGGGAACCGGCACTGGAAAACGTCCAGATAGTGATGATGGGCATCACTCATCCGGGGAACATCGGGGCGGTCGCGCGTGTCATGAAGAACATGGCCTTGAAAAAACTTATATTGGTTTCTTCAACCGAGTGCGGTCCTGAAACCGATGCATTTGCAATGTCTTCCGGAGCATACGACATAATACAGAGTGCAGTTTTCCATGACGACCCGGCAAAGGCGCTCGAGGGCACAGTCATGGCAGTCGGAACATCTGCGAGGCTCGGCGGTAAACGTTTGTACGCGGGCACGCCTGACGCTGTAATCCCGGAGCTCATGGCAAGGGCTGCAGCAGGACCTGTGGCTATCGTTTTCGGAAGAGAGTCTAGAGGCTTGACAAACGAAGAGCTCAAACTCTGCACGCATCACATGATTATTCCCTCTGACGCGGAATTCGCCTCCATGAACGTGGCGCAGGCCGTGACTGTCACGGCGTACGAGATATTCAAGACAGCGTCCCGACCCGTGGGATTCCAGGCGAAGAAGTTTCGGCATGCATCGGCCGAAGTGCGAGAAGAAATGTATGACCATGTTCAGCAGGTGCTTCTCAGCGCAGGCTTCCTGGAGGAATCCAATCCCCTAAGAATGATGCGGGACATAAGACGCATATTGAACAGCGCGGAGATGGACGACCGAGACGTAAAGATCATAAGAGGTATTTTCCGAAAAATCGGCAACGCAGTCCGGATTCAGCGAAAAAAGGCCGCTGCCGCTCTCGAAAAAGTAGAAAAGGAGTAGATCGGCGGAATGCCCGAACGCATCTGCAATCCATCGGTTCTCGGAGAGGTCCGTTAATGGCAGCGCCTACATGCCCGTTCATCGACCCCGTGCTTGCGAAGCTAGGACCTGTTGAAATTCCGTGGTTAGGAATGCTCGGCCCCATTGAAGTCCGCTGGTACGGGCTGATGTATCTTCTCGGATTCGTGGCCGCCTATTTTGTAATCAAGTCCGAGTTGAAGCGCAAGCAGGGGCCGATTCCAGCAGAGAACGCGGATGATTTCCTGTTCTACTTGATTGTTGGTCTGCTGCTGGGCGGGAGGCTTGGATACATCCTGTTTTACAATTTGCCAGCTTATTTGTCCGCTCCGTGGGAGGTCTTTTTCATCTGGCACGGTGGCATGAGTTTTCACGGCGGACTCGTGGGAATGATCGTCTCCGGCCTGGTTTTCGCACGGACTCGACATGTAGATTTCATGGAACTAGCTGACATAGGGGCTCTGTCCTCCACCATCGGCTTGATGTTAGGCAGAATTGGTAATTTCATCAATTGCGAGTTGTTCGGCAGGGCCACTAATCTTCCGTGGGGAATAGTTTTTCCCGGTGGAGGTGAGCTGCCGCGTCATCCTTCACAACTTTATGAAGCGTTTTTCGAGGGACCAGTTCTATTTGGGATTCTTTGGTGGCTCAGGGTGAAGGCAACCCGGCCTGGAGAGCTCCTTGCAGCGTTTCTAGTCGGGTACGGTCTTTTCCGATTTTCAATCGAGTTTCTCAGAGAGCCTGATCCTCAACTGGGATTCATTCTTCATGGGTTGACCATGGGACAGATCCTCTGCCTCTTCATGATGGGGGCCGGGGCTGCGCTTTTCGTGTACCTGCGTTTCTTCGGGAAACAGGTCACTGGGCAGCCTTTTGACTCATTTTCGCTGAAAGATGAGCAAAAATGATCGAACCTAAAACAAAGAGTGTTCTGACTTCAGGTGTGGCCGCGGGTGCGATAGCCTTGACTCTAATTGCGGGCGGGATGATAGGCTCGCAACTCTCTTTCGCGCAGGAACACCAGCCCTTCAACTTGTCCTCCATCGAATCACTCATGGCTGGGGTTCCAATCGCTGAAATCGGAGATTCAACCCCGCCTGAACCTACTGCTCCGCCTGAAGAGGTCAACGCGGTCCCCGATCCCGCTCCTCCGGCAAAGGACCCCAGGTCTCAGCAGGGAGCAGCAGCGGATTCCCAGGGAACGACGGCTCCAGGCGGGGCGGCGCAAAAGACTGAGGCCCCTGTCGCCGAAGCTTCCCCTGTAGAAGAAGAAAATGGCAACGGCAAGGGAAACGGTGACGCAGGACAGGTAAAACTGGACAGGCCCAGAACTGAAGATATCACCGCGCTTGTGAAGCAGGCTGCGGAATTGGCCGGAAGCGGAGAACATTCGGCTGCACTGGAAAAGTACAGAGAGCTGGTCAAGAGAGCATCCGCGGGCTCGGACCAGAAGCTCCTTGCTTCTTCACTGGCAGGGGCCGCCCGCATGCTTCACGAACTTGGCCATTACAGCGAAGCCCTGGCCTACGTGGCTCGGTCGGTGCAGATCAATCAGACACTGAAAAACGCTCAGGCGCGCAGCCTCGGTCACGTGCTCGCCGGTCGGATATTGATGGCCCAGGAAAATTACCCGCAGGCTCTGAAATCATTTGAGGAAGCACTGAAAATCCTGCCTAGCTCCGAAGCCGCTCAGCTCCCCGGTATTCTTGAAGATGCAGCAAACTGCCATTTGAGACTTTACCAGTACGCGGAATCAGTCAGTGTGTACAATCGGATTCTCGGGATTCAAACAAAATCTGGTGATGAGTTAGAAGCTGCCCGCATAAATGTCGTAATCGGAGAGATTCAGGTTTCCCGTTCCGATTACAAATCTGCAAGATCCCATTTCAAGAAAGCCGAAAAGAGCTACAGAGACCTGAAACGTTCCAAGGAATTAGGAGAGACCCTGTTCCGAACAGCGTATCTCGATCAGGTATTGGGGGACGTAAAATCCTCTCAGAGCGCCATTCAGGAAGCACAGCCGCTGCTCAGCTCCCAGCCCGAAGCTGAAATCACCGCCCTGCCCTTGCTGGTAAAGGGAATGGCAGCGTATGACGAAGGTAAGATCATACAGGCCGTGACCAGTCTAACCGCGGCCCTCAATCAGTATGAGCGCAGTGGTGACCGCATAATGGCGGCAAGAGCCAGACTGCTGCTTGCCCAAGTCGAACTGGAGCGTGCACGACAGCAGTCTGCCCTTGAACAGTCGGGAAAAGCTCTAACCGAATTCCGCAGCTTGGCGTCGGTTGGCGGAGAAGCCAGAGCTTTGCATCTCATAAGCGACGTGTATCACCGCCAGGGCTTTGTAAATAAAGCACTGGAATATGCGCAGGAATCACTGGGGCTGGCCAAGAGAATCAATGACAAGAGCCAGGCCGTGCAGTCTCGAATTCTGTTGGCTGACATACACATGGGCTTCGGTGATGCGGAAGCCGCTTCAAAGAACCTGAAAGATGCGCTTGAAGACTCGAAGACCGAAGCTAGTCGCCGAACTCGCGCTGCTTTGCGGCTGGCCGTTGCTCGTTTCCGGCTGTCAAGGGAGTCCGGAGACCGAGCGCTTCAGGACGCGCTCGAAGCCCGGAAGGAATTTACGGAACTGAACGACCGTCGCGGAATAGCTGATTGCGATCACGTCATGGGGGTTGTTCACGAGCTAAGGGGCGAACCTGAAAAGGCTCTGAGCCTCCTTCAGCAGGCCTTGTCCGAACACAACGCCATGTGGGATCGATTTGGAGAAGGTCGCGATCTCACCGCTCTCGGAGTTCATTACAAGAATGTGGGGGACCCTGAGAAAGCTCTGGAGTATTTCACCAAAGCTCTGGACCTGAGAAAAGGCATAGGCGACCGCCGTGGATATGCTGCTAATCTAGCGAATATCGGGAATCTCCTGCGCCACAAGAATCAGATCTCGGACGCAGTCCAACGGCTCGAACAGGCATTGGCGCTATACAGAGAGATTTCTGACAGAAGGGGCGAAGCGGACGTTTTGACTAGTCTGGCAAATGTTGAAGCTGCCAATGGGAGTCAAGCCGCTGCCCTCGACAAGTATTCAGCCGCGCTCAAGCTCCACAAGGAAACCTACGATCACCGGGGGGTTGCCACTGACCTCGCCGGGATGGGAAGGATTTACCTTGCTCGTGGCGATCTGCAAAACGCTTCCCAGTCCCTCGAAGAGGCCGAAAAAGCCAATAAGAAGATCAGAAACCCCCAGGGAGAAGTTGGGATACTCTCGGACTTGGCGATGGTCAACAGGGCCAAGAGGAATCCACGGCAGGCATTGGCACTTCTGGATCAGGCGCTGGGATTGGCTAAGCAAATGAACGATGCGCGCTCAGTTTCCTCGATCCATTTAAGAATGGCTTCCATACTGGAAGATAGCGGAGATTATCAAAGGGCGATTTCTCTTTTAGGGGAGGCGCTGGAATCCATGAAGCGCCTCGGAGACAGGAAAGGCGAGCTCTGGGCGCTGGGCGGAATGGGCATACTTCAAGCCAAAATGGAAGATTATGAGAACGCTCTCGCAAATCTCCATGAAGCGGTCAGGTTGAGTTCGGAACTGGGTGTTCCTCCCCAGCAGACCAGGGACTTGGATTTCCACCTTGCTGAAATCTATGAAGGCTTCAGGGACCTTGAGCGAGCGCTGGAGCACTACCACAAAGCGCTCTCCTCGTCGCAGGCGGCTTCAAGCGACCCGACGCTAGGCAAAATATACGACCGCATTGGCGACATCTACTATCGTATGGAAGACTATGCCAAGGCCAGGGATTTCCTGGAAGACGCTCTTCGGGTTCATTCCGAACAGCGAAACAACAGTATGCAGAAAGCTGAACTGATCAGACTCGGTGACATTGTCAGCAAGCTGGGAGATCAGGAAACCGCCTTGAAGCATCAGCAACGGGCCCTTGCATTGGCCAAAGAAACCGGCGACGTGCGGGCAGAAGCGCGCATTCTCACGAGAATCGGGACGCTGGACCAGATGCTCGGCCGTCCTCGGTCGGCCTTGGAACATTATCAGGAAGCCATGGAAAAGCGGTCCAAACTTGGCGACACCCGAGGCGTCAACGAGAATCTTCTCCAGATGGCCCTACTCAACTCTATACTCGGCGATTTCGACTCCCCCATGAATCACCTCAAAAAGGCCTTTGAGATTTCCCAATGTTCCGAGGATCGCGGAATGCTCTGGAAGGCCTATTACGTCATGGGCCGTACTCTGGAAGGCAAGAAGAGCCTTGGCGAGGCAATGGAGTCCTACAGAAAAGCCATTACTATACTCGAAGCCATGGAAGCCGATATCATCGAGGAATCTGATGAAGATGATTTCATTTTCGGCGGGAAGGCAGCACTTTTTGAAACCACCCTTCGGGTCATGATGAATCTTGCAAAGAAAGATCCGGCGGGCGCGTACGACAGTCAGGCGTTACGAATAGCGGAAAAACTCAAAGCAGCCGAATTCGAGAACACCCTTTCCAGGATAAACGTGGAAAACTTTTCGGATCTTCCCAGCGAGCTACTCATCAAGGAAAAGAGCCTAAAACTGAGCCTCAGAAAGCTAAACTCCCGACTCGCCGAGGAACTCTCCAAAGGCAACCAGGATCAGGCCCAGATACAGAAGCTCCTTGAAGAACGTCGCTCCAGAGAAAAGGCCTTCAGGGAATTGAAAGACCGCCTCGTGAAGGAGTACCCGGCATACGCGGATCTCAGGTTCCCAAGGCCCTTTTCCCTTCATCAGCTTCAGAAGGACATAGTGGATCCGGACGAAGCCATTATCGAGTATATGGTCACAAGAAGCCGGACCTACATATTCGCCATAGACAAGCAGCGATTCCATACCTATTCGATCGACTACTCCGGCAAGGACCTGGAGCGAGATGTGGAGTTGCTCACCAGGCCCCTTTACCGGGCGGATACTCAGGCCAGTTGGGACCCCTCGGTAGCATATCGTTTGTACTCGCAAGTCATAAAGCCGATCGAGTATTTCCTCATTGCCAAGAAAGCCGTGGTTGTTATTCCTCACGGCCCGTTGGCAGCGCTGCCATTTGAAATACTAGTGAATTCTCAAGCGCACGCGAGCCGGAGATTCTGGTCGGCCACCGATCGGCCGTCCTATCTGCTCGAAAAATATGCGTTCTGCTATTCTCCCTCTATTTCAGTGCTTTCACAGGTCAGGACCAGGAAGCGGGAAGGAAAACCTGGATGGACCCTCGTGGCCTTTGGCGATGCCGTTTACCAGGATGCCGAGAAAACCAGAGAGGTCAATCCCGGTGCGGATAGGCTGCTCGGCGCACTCACTCAGAATTCCAGGGATTCGCGCAACAACCGGGAACTCCGTCCCTTGCCCGGTGCCCGCAAAGAGGTATCGGAAATAGTACGGATCCTGGGTGGCCCTACTCAAACCTACCTCGGAGGCAAAGCCACTGAAACACTCTTCAAGAAAGCCGATCTGAGTCGTTATGGCTACATTCATCTTGCGACTCACGGAGTTTTGCTGGGCGGTCTAGGAAAGGCTCAGCAACAACCGGCTATCCTCTTTTCGTTATACGGAGATCAGGAAAATGACGGCTTCCTGCAGCTCGGCGAAGTCTTCGGCCTGAAACTCAATGCTGATATGGTTGTGCTATCGTCGTGCCTTTCTCCAGGGAAGCCCGGTTCGGGCGAAACCAACGGCCTTTTCGGGCTTTCCAGGGCCTTTCTGTTTGCAGGTGCGGATTCTGTGATTCTTAGTATGTGGCAGGTGAACGACGACAGCACTGCAAAGCTTTTCATAGAGATGTATCGCAATCTGAAGGACGGCTCGAAGGCCGAGGCGCTGCGCCAGGCAAAACTCGCCATGTTGAGCAACCAGGCCACAAGCCACCCCTATTACTGGGCCCCGTTTGTTCTCATGGGCAACTGGACGGTGAAATTCCATCCGGCGTTCGAAAAGCCTGACCAGACTCATTTGCGTGTTCGTGGCACTTCCGCTTGGAGAAAATTGTTGAATATGTAGAATTGCAGCAAGGCCAAAGACGGGCATGACCGGCTGTAAAGATCGACGTGCAGCCCTCGTGGCTTTGCTCTTTCCACAAAAGCGGGCTCTGTAGCAGCAATGGGCGTCTTTCGCCTCAAACGGTGGGTCTCACCGTCATTACGGAGAAGTCAGGAATCCTGGATTTTCAATACCTTTTTGACCCCGGCTTCGCCGGAGAGACAGTGCGGGTTGCCGGGTCTTTACCAAAGCTCCAGGAACCTGCCGGCAGCGCTGAGCGACTCTGACCACCTACACAGCACTGGGTTTCTAAGGCGGACCAAACGAATGTGGTTGACGATGAATACCGGCACGGCCGCCAATCTCTTCCGAGCAAATATATGAACAGCACCTTGATCGTAATTGTTTTAGTTCTTCTTTTACCTTGCAAAGCCACAGCCGCAGGGTGCGCAAGCATGACCAAGGAACTCCAGGCACTGAGGCTCGAATACCGCTCCTATGCCAAGGGCTCATCAGGGAAGACGGCCGGAACATCCTTCGATGGCCTCGTCCAAGTCCTGGATAAAATTGTGGAACTCAAGAACGCGATGAGAAAAGCCGATTGCAAAATTCCTCCGCGGCCAAGCTCGCGATGATGCGGGAAAAGACAGAAGGCAAGCATGTCAGACATACTGCAGAGAGACGTCACAACAGCAGCGGCCCTGATGCGCGCAGCTCAAAAGATAGTTGTGTTCACAGGAGCCGGGATCTCTACTGAATCGGGCATTCCGGACTTCCGATCTCCAGGGGGTATCTGGTCGACCTATAATCAGGACGATTTGACTTACCAGCGTTTCCGCTCACATGAGAAATATCGCAAGATCTACTGGGAGTATGACCGAGCACGCTACCCAGCGATGCGGGACGCCGCTCCCAATCCCGCCCATCGAGCCGTGTTGGAAATAGAAAAATCTGGCAGGCTGCTGGCGCTCATCACACAGAACATTGACGGGTTGCATCATAAAGCTGGAAGCTCACCAGAGAAGATTTATGAGCTTCATGGTACCGTGCGAGAAGTCACGTGTCTGGATTGTTACCGGAGATGGCCCAGGGAGAAAATCACTGAAGAAATGGATCGCGAAGGCATCGATGTTCCGTATTGCCAGCACTGCGGCGGTCCCTTGAAATGCGCAACCATAGCTTTCGGTCAATCCCTACCGCCTGAAGTTCTGGAGAGCTCATTCGATCATGCCCGGAATTGCGATCTATTTCTCACGGTAGGATCTTCTCTGGTTGTCCAGCCCGCGGCCATGCTTCCCGTAGAGGCGAAGAGAAAGCGGGCCAGATTGATCCTCGTGAATCTGTCCTCGACTCCGTACGACGATATCATGGACGTGATCTTGATCGGAAAAGCAGCCCCAACGATGGAAGCACTGATGGACGAATTCCGGAGAGGATGAAGGGGTAGAGTTCCTCTGTGGGGACAAATGAACCCGGAGGCTGTAATAGCCTCCGGGAAAACATTCTTAACAGAAAACGTGATGGATTAGCGCTTCGAGAACTGGAAGCTCGCTCTGGCTCCACGTTTCCCGTATTTCTTTCTTTCTTTGACCCTTGAATCCCTTGTCAGGAACCCCGCGCTCTTGAGGGCCGACCTATAAGACGGGTCAACAGTCAACAGCGCCTTGCTCAACCCATGTTTTATCGCACCCGCCTGCCCTGACAACCCGCCGCCGCGCACGGTGGCCATCACGTCGAAACGGCCCACGGTCTGAGTGAGTTCAAAGGGCTGAAGTATGACCATACGCGATGTCTGGCGCCCGAAGTAAGCATCAAACGGGCGTTCATTCACCACAATATTGCCCGTGCCGGGCTTGAGCCACACTCTCGCTATGGCATTTTTTCGTTTTCCTGTCGCGTAGTGGCGATCCTCCCTCATATTATTTCTCCACGACTAAATCTTGTAGGATTCAGGTTTCTGAGCGATGTGGGGATGTGTGTCATCCGCGTAGATCTTCAATTTGGTAAGTTGAGCTCTGCCAATGGTATTCTTCGGAAGCATGCCTCTTACGGCCAAGCGAATTACCCTATCAGGTTTCTCCGCCAACATTTTCTCGGCCTTTGTCGACTTCAGGCCTCCGGGGTATCCACTGTGAGTATAGTACACTTTCTGCTGGAGCTTTTTTCCTGTAAGACGCACCTTTGAAGCGTTTATAATGATAACGAAGTCACCTGTATCCATATGAGGGGCGAATTGAGGCTTGTGCTTACCCCTTAGGATTCTGGCGGTTTCCGCGGCGATTCGTCCAAGAACCTTATCCTTGGCGTCGATTACGAACCACTTTCTTTCAACTTCCCCTAGTTTCGGGGTCCAGGTCTTCATGTCGCACCTCTCCACACATGTAAACTCAATTTTTTACCAGCGCTCTTGCCTCATGTCAAGTGAAAAGGCGCAAACACCTGCGAAACGTTATACCCGTTTTTTCTTCCGTGCGCAATCATGCTTAGCACAGACTGCATCGGCTTTAACGATCGCCAGCTCCGGCCAAGTTTGACACCGCCCGCAAAGGACAGTCTGATGCCAGATTACATACAAACTGGTAGCAGCAACCGGCAATGGCCTGCAGACGCGGGACCCGCTGCGGTTGGAAGCTGCAGGC
The DNA here is from genome assembly GCA_016212935.1 of Desulfomonile tiedjei. GTDB lineage: Bacteria > Desulfobacterota > Desulfomonilia > Desulfomonilales > Desulfomonilaceae > Desulfomonile > Desulfomonile tiedjei_A. The sequence goes on from JACRDE010000280.1 coordinate 13,691, forward strand.
CTCCGGAGCCTGTGTCAAAATCGAGGGATGAGACTGCATCGAGGCATGATTTGCTTTTTCCGGCAATGAATTGCCCGTCTACTATCCAACGTCTCTATGGGACTTCCCGCTTCTAGGCCCGGGAGGGGTTGCTGAAAGTACCCCGGTGCTTTAGCGCCGGATGACCATCGTAGCACGATTCTGACCATCCAAATAGTTTTGAGACAGCTTCTCCGTGCCCGCCACTCGTTGGCAGGCAGCGCATCACATACACCCTGGTATCGCTGTTAGAAAGGGCATCACTATCAGACTATGCTAAACAGCGTCCAGACCTGGCCGAGCGTCATCGTTCGGGTGTGCCTACTCCGACACCTGGGAACGCTATCTCGGACAGAGTGAAGCCCTGGAAGATCAACAAAGGGCTGACCCGGTACGTCGAGAGAACCCCCTTTTGGAGCTCAGCCCACAGGGGATCTTGGAACAGAGCAAAAACGCGCCTGCCCGCATTAAGCTGGAAGTTCGTCAGCCTCAGAAAATCCTTGAATCCGTCCTCAGTAGGGAATCCTATACGCACGCGCTCCTTCTCGACTGCCCCCATGCTAGCTGCCACGGTCTTATTATCCGAGAATAGAAGAGAATCCGGAGAGATAGCTTTGAGGGACGCATCCCCATAGAAATGGTGCGCTGCTCTGGCATAGCGGTGAGCAGGATAGTCATAGGTCAGCGCAACCAGACCGGCCCACGTCATTGTCATAACCAGCAGGACCCACGCAACCGCTCTGATGGCTCTGCCCATGCCAGATTCCAGTGCCAGGCCGGCAGCCATGGCCACAGCAAAACCGCCGGCCATCCACAGAGGCACGACGAGTATCGGGTATTCGAGCGCGTCCAGGGATCCTCGCGCGTCCTGAGTAAGCAGCAGATAGACGGCACCCGTGGCCGCAACAATGAGCGTCATCACGGGAAACCCAAACGGAATCACCCAACGGTCTTTCAAGTCTCTAATTGCGTAAGCGCTGAGGATCGATATAAACGGGAGACCCAGCAAGAAATATCGGGTGTTGAGGCACAGCCCGCCGGTGTCATGAAAAGGAAAGGAATACACAAAAAAGGCTATCACCGTCACAGGCGTCACGAAAAGCAGAGCTAGTGAAAAAGAGTCCTTGTCCGGCCTCAGCATTCTGAAGAAGGGCACAATGAGCAATCCCAGGTACGGCAGGCTCTGGAGCAAAGCTTTCTTGTGAGCGCCAATGTAAAGCACCCCCCCGCCAGAGCTGCGTTGTGCCACAACGGGCTCGGGTGGAAATGCCCGGATGTCCACGACGCACACATATGCATCGCGGAGAACGCGGCTCACCGTCTCCCATGCATCGGAAACGAGCAAAATGGAAAGAACCAGCGAAGCGCCCATGAGCATTCCTGCGGCGATTTTGTGCCTCTTCGCCCACTCCTGCGGCTTCGGCCTCATCACTATCCAAACCAAACCGGCTACAACCCCGGCAGCCAAACAAACGAGTGGAGAAATCGTCTGAACGTTCGGGCCATCTCCGTACGAAAAAGGACTGAAGGCGCCGAATTTTGCTTCATTCATGGCAGACAGTACTGCAACAGGCAGGAGAGAACCGACTCCCAGGGCAAGCGCCTCCCGGAGGCGGGTCGGCCGGGCAAAGAGGAACGGCAAAATCAGAGCAGGAAAGATGAGAATTGCGTCCAAACGCAATCCAAGCCCGATCGCAGCAATGGCACCGCTCGCCATGGCCAACCCGAGAGACGTGCCGCGGGTTCGAGCAAAGTACGAGGATACGGTCAGGTAAAAGGCGCACATAGCGAATAGCAAGGCGCACATGTGTGGCCACGCTGCCTGAGAATACTCCCAGGCGAAAGTCGCAAGAACAAGTACCAGGCACGAATCGAGTGCAAGCTCGGCGTCTCCGAAGAGCTTTCTAGCTGTAAAAAAACAAATCACGACTACGCCAACGAACGCCAGCGAATTCATGACGAACAGTCCGAAGAAACCGAACACTCTGTAAAAGGGCAAGGCAAGAACGGAGAAAAGAGAGGGGTACTGAGGAACCAATTTTCCCTCCCGAGCGCGGAGGTATCGATGGCGCAACTCAGGTGAGGGAAATTCCTCATAGCCGTTCCAAACATCCAGACTGCCCCGCTCGGAAAAGCTCCTGGCCATCCAGTGATAGATGGCTTCGTCGATGAGCAGTGGTCCGGGCGCAATGTATATAAACGTCAGCGCAAAGTGAGCAACGCACAATAGAGCGAGTATATAGGCCTTGACTTGAAATGTATTGAGACGGAAACCGTGGGCAAGAGGCGTTTCCAGGGACCCACTGCATGGACCGCCAGGAGGGCCATACAACCCGCCGGGCTCTTTCGTCGTTGGTCCGCACGGCGAAGTGGTGATCTTCCGCAAAAAGACTCTCCCTGCGTTCACAGTGTAAGGCAACGGGATCTCATACCGATGCGCTTTCAAAGAAGTAAGATTGGGGGGACCTCTTTGTAAAGAGTTTCCCGCCAAACCCCCTTCCAGAAACTTCTATCATTTGCCGGAACCCCAAATTTCCTTTCAGGAAATGGGGATTCCGGCGAGTGCTAAAAGTTCTTGAGGTGGGGTTCGTGGAGGAACTTCTTACAAGAAGTGCCTCCACGATTTTACATATTTGAAAGCGAAATGGTATCAGTAGTTTGAATCCTTGTCCCTTGAGGTCGTTATGCAGGCGCTGCTCAGCTCGACCATGAATTCAGTGTAACACACCGACCCGCTGCAATTCTATCCGGCTCTGGGATGGTGGCTGGACGGGCTGTGAAATCGGTAGGTGCACCAGAACATTCGTGAAAATTGATCCCTCTTCTGGAATTGAACCATATTGACCGCAACGATTGCGAGTCCATTCTCGGTCCACGCGTGAAAAGTTCGTGTTCGCCGAGAGGGCTTGTCAATCGCGGTAGGCTCTGATAGATGTCCATCTTCCGAGAGAGCCAACCGCTCTCCAGTCCGATCAAAGACATCACCACGGTACGCCGTGAAGGCTGGCCCGACCCTGATGACCGAAACAGGGCAATACGTAGACATATCCATACCCCTACCTCTGGAGGGTCCGTTTACCTATCGCGTGCCCGAGAAGCTTGCTCCATTTGTGCAAACAGGGCGTCGCGTGCTCGTCCCCTTTCGCAACAAAATCCGTGCCGGGTTTATTGTAGGAAATACTAATTCGATTCCTCCGAACCAGGAGATAAAGGATGTAATTGATATACCTGACGAAGCCCCGTACCTGTCCCCGAAGCTGTGGTCTTTCATAAGCTGGGCGGCGGACTATTACATGTTGCCCGCCGGCCAAGTTTTGAAAACCGCCCTCCCCCCAGGGTCCGACCGAAAATCCCGGCCGTGGGCAATAATCACGCTTGAAGGCGAACGTTCTTTGCCCACTGCTGAGAAGCTGAAGTGTCCGGCAAAATTCTTGAAAGTGGGCGTGTTGCTTCGAAGTGAGCTCGAATCTGCAATAGGTGGGGGGCAACTGGAAGATGCCATACAAAAGGGGTGGATACGCATAGAGGAGAGAATAGCTCGACCCAGAACCAGCCTCCGGAGAAAACGTCTGCCTGAGCTTCTCTACCCAGCAGCGCATAAATCGGAAAGCAACTCCCCGCTTCCCACCCTGACAGGGGACCAGAGGACAGCGGTGGAACGCATCCGAGGGGCTGTCGAGCAGGGAGGCTTCCACCCTTTCTTACTCTTCGGAGTCACCGGCTCGGGGAAGACTGAGGTTTACCTCCGTATAATTCATGAAATCCTGAGCAGAGGCAAACGCGCTCTGGTGCTTGTTCCTGAAATAGCTCTGACCCCACAGCTGGCGCGGCGTTTTCTTAGACGTATCGGCGGTGGGGTGGGAATATTTCACAGCGGACTGACCCCCTCACAGAGACTGGATGAATGGCGTCGTGTCTCGGCTGGCAAGGTCAATGTGGTGATAGCAGCCAGATCTGGCGTTTTCCTACCTATGGACGACTTGGGCCTCATCGTGGTGGACGAGGAGCACGACCCTTCTTACAAGCAGGAAGACAGTTGCCCTTACAACGCCCGCGACATGGCCCTGGCAAGGGCAAAACTTGAGGGTGCGTGCGTAATACTAGGCAGCGCCACCCCTTCCTTCGAGACATTCCTTAACGCGGAGCGAGGAAAAATCACACGCATAGATCTCCCGATCCGGCATCATGGAGGAGGGCTTCCAGAGGTCCAACTTGTCGATCTGAAAGAAACTGTGCCAAAGAAAAAGGCTTTTCTAACGGAAACGCTCTTGGATGCCATCCAGCGCACCCTTGCGGGAAAAGAGCAGGTGGTCCTTTTCTTGAATAGGCGGGGATTCGATACATATGCCCAGTGCCGTTCCTGCGGGTACGTGTTCAAATGCCCCAATTGCGACATAAGCCTGACTCATCACAAGAGGGCCCGCGATCTTAGGTGCCATCTTTGCGGCTTGTCCAGGGCCGCACCTCCTCTTTGTCCCCAGTGCTCGGGAGACAAGCTTTTCTTCGGAGGGGTAGGAACTCAGAAGGTTGAGGAAGAACTCCGCGAGCTTTTTCCTGAAGCCCGTATTGAAAGACTCGACAGGGACAGTACCCGCAAACGGAATGAACTGGAAAACATACTGGACCGCTTCAGGAAGAAAGAGATCGATATACTGACCGGCACCCAAATGATCGTCAAAGGCCACGATTTTCCGGGAATTGCCCTCGTAGGGGTACTATGCGGAGATCTTTCGCTTCATTTCCCAGATTTCAGGGCCGCGGAACGCACTTTCCAGATGCTGACCCAGGTAGCGGGTCGCACAGGTCGTGAATCGGATTCGGGCCGCGTGATACTCCAGACCTTCGACCCTGACCACGACGCAATACGTTTCGCCGCATCCCACGACTTCACTGGATTTTTCGAACATGACTCGGAAATGCGCAGGGAGTTGTTTTATCCACCCTTCGGGCATTTGATCCTGATACGGGTGGAAGGAAACAGCGAGAAACGTGTTGAAAGCAGGGCGATAAAAATCGGGAGGGCCGCAAGGATTCTGAAGAAAGGGTTTGGCGATATCTCCATACTCGGGCCTGCTCCTTCGCCCAGAAAAAAGGCGGTGGGACGTTTTCGGTGGCAGGTTCTGTTCAAATCCCCAAGCCGGGCTAATGTCCGCGGGCTGGTTAAGTCTTTGAAATCCGATGGCCATCTGAAGGGCCAAGGCCTGAAGGTTATCATAGATGTTGATCCGATCGATATGATGTAGCAGCGCTCAAATTCAAGTGCTGTTCATTTGCGCTCAGGTGACATGTTGTCCCCCTGTGAAGATTGTTGCCGCAAGCAGCCTGACCGTTATGCCCAACTCCGGCTTTCGCAATCGCTACGGCTTAGTCATTCCTGCGCAAGTCCGACGCCGGGCCAGTGAAGACCTTCTGAAGGATGTCCGTGCCTGCCCCGGGCCCCGATCCGGGGTTCGCTGGGGTGGCAACATGGGCTGACTCAGCTCCCTTTTAGAACTCTTCCATCCCTGTGAAAGCGAGGAGCTGTTAGATTCTGAAATTCACATTGGACACTGAACGTTGTAGTGTATTAGAATATGGCTGCAGTACGCGGAGGTAACATGAAAAAGGCCACCACCATCACAATCACGATCCTTGCATTCATCCTCGTGGGGGCATTGATAATAGGATGGTCCATATACCAGAAGAAGAAAGACGTCGCTGCCGAGCCCAGCCTGTACGTCAGGATCTTCAGCGACGAGAATTTCGAAACCGATGTGGTGGAGGCATCTAAGACGCGTCCCATACTGGTGGACTTTTACGCTGACTGGTGCTTCCCATGCCGCATGCTGGACCCGATAATAGAGGAAGTGGCCAAGGAACTGAAAGGCCGTGCGATTATCGGCAAGCTGAACACCGACAAGAACCTGATAGCGCGTCGCTTCGGTATAACCAAGATTCCGGCTATTTTCATCATTCGAGATGGTGAGATCAAGAACGCCTTCTACGGAGTGGTTCCCAAAGAGACTATTGTCAAGGCCCTGGCAGAATTCGGCGCCTGAACAAAAAAACTCAATGCCGTTCAAACTTTCCGACCTGAAGATACTTATTCGAGGAGCGGGAGAAATGGCCACGGGATGCGCCTGTCGGCTTCATAGCTCCGGTTTCTTCAGAATACTTATGACCGAAATCGATAAGCCTCTTGCTGTGCGTCGCGCGGTGAGCTTTTGTGAAGCCGTGCATGAGCAAACATGGACCGTAGAGGGCATCGAGGCAATAAGAATACATGACGTGCGAGAAATCTTCGACGTTTGGGAAAGGCGAGTCATCCCCGTGCTGGTCGATCCGAGGGCCTCGTCCGCAAAGACCTTGAAGCCGGATATTCTCCTGGACGCCATTCTCGCTAAGAAAAATGAAGGGACCACGATAAATGACGCTCCCCTCGTGATAGCGCTGGGGCCGGGTTTCTGCGCGGGCAAAGATGCCCACTACGTCATAGAAACCGACAGAGGTCACAACCTCGGCCGTCTTATGGCCGAGGGATATGCGTCGCCCAATACCGGAGTACCGGGCGATATAGCCGGGCATTCACTCTTGCGAGTACTCAGAGCACCTGCAGATGGAATATTCCAGTCCGATTTGTCCATTGGCGCTCGCGTGACAGAAGGTCAAATCATCGGGCAAGCAGCCGGAAAACCGGTAAAAACCAGGCTGGCCGGCATACTCCGCGGTCTGATCAGACCCGGCAGCCCGGTGACTCTTAATCTCAAGATCGGTGACGTCGCCCCCCGCGGTGACCTCGAATACTGCTCAACAATTTCCGAAAAAGCCAGAGCCATTGGCGGTACAGTCCTCGAAGCCGTGCTCCGGCGATACAACTCTTGACCTGCCCAGCGAAGTATGCACAAAATCGTGCTGGTCTCCATTTTGAAAATTCACTCCCAACAAGCAATTCGGACGAAACAGCTACAGGGCCTGACCAATTGGTGCGCGGAATCGTCTATAAGAGTCAGACTTGCAGACAGCGCTCAGTAACATCGGCAGCTTGCTGCACGTTGACGAATTGTGGGAGTCTTTCGGCGCTATGCGTTCTGAAAGAGCTGGCTGACGCATTTGGAACAGCCGCAGCAATTCGGGCGGACAATGAATGAGAGCAAGTCTCCGCAGAACAGATAAAATGGATTTGCGCGGCGGCGAGGCCAGGGGCCACCATAGGCTGATAGCAGCCGGCGTCTCTGCCGGCCAATTTGGATTCATAAAATCGAAGCGGTATCGAGCAGGGATCCGTCGTGAAGCCTACCGCTCAGAACGTTTCGTGCAAGAGGCCCCTTAGGACATGATCTCAGGCGCCAAGAAACAGAGTTTGATTGCATTGGTGAGCTCGCCGCAAACCGGCCTGATCGGAGGTTTCGCGGCCGCCATCCTTGTCGGGGCATTGCTCCTCTGTCTACCGTGGGCGCATTACGGAAAGGTGGGATTCCTTGACGCCCTCTTTACATCAACGTCCGCTGTGTGTGTAACCGGGCTAACAGTGGTGGACACAGCTAACGACTATACGATGTTCGGTCAGGTAATCATCGTCATTCTGATACAGACTGGCGGCCTGGGGATAATGACCTTCGCAGGTCTCGCCTTTAATATACTTGGCAGGCGCATGTCTCTGCAATCGTTAGCGGTCTTACAAGACACTTTTTTCCAGCGCGACGTTGCGGCGGATTTCCAAAGGACCTTCAAGACCATACTTGCCCTGACATTCCTTATAGAGGGCATAGGAGCTTTACTGCTCTGGATCTTTCTCCTGCCGATGATGGATCCGGGGGCCGCTTTGTTTTCTGCAGTATTTCATTCAGTCTCCGCGTTCTGCAACGCAGGTTTTTCGCTTCGTTCCGAGAATCTCATGGGGCTCTCGGGCAGTCCGGGGATACTTATCGTAATAATGTCGCTAATCGTCCTGGGTGGCCTGGGATATACGGTCCTTAACGAGGCCTGGCTGTTGGCGCGAGGACGAGGACGCAGCCCGGGGCTCTATGCACAGCGGCGGTTTTCGATGCATGCCCGGCTGGTTCTATGGGTTTCGTCAATCCTGATTGTAGGCGGATGTCTCGCAATTCTCCTGTTTGGTCTCACCCCCGGTGAAACTCACTGGGGTGACAGAATACTCCACTCTCTATTCCAATCTGTAACAGCGAGAACCGCAGGCTTCAATAGCGTTGATATTGGGAAACTTCCTCAGGCTTCGCTTTTCATTTTGATTGTCCTGATGTTCATTGGCGGTTCACCCGCGTCGTGCGCAGGGGGAGTCAAAACAACCACGGCGGTCATCTGGAGCGCCAGACTCAGGGCCGCCTTGCGGGGAGAAAGAGACGTTCACTTGCTGGATCGACGCCTTCCCTGGGAACAGGTGGGCAAGGCCGACCTGCTCATGGGCCTGGCCATATTTTGGAACCTGATCGGCATATTATTCTTACTATCAACGGAAGCCCACCTGGCTGAGGGCCCGCTTGCTCTGATCTTCGAGCAAGTCTCCGCCTTCGGAACAGTGGGGCTGTCTGCCGGACTTACCCCAAACCTTTCCGCCCCCGGAAAACTTTGGATAATCGCCACTATGTTTGTCGGAAGACTCGGGCCGCTGACCATAGCCATGTGGGTGGTGCCGCTCCAAAAGGCCCATGTTAGATACCCCAAAGGCACGGTGATGATAGGATGAAATCAGGCAGCAAGCTGATCTGCGTCGTAGGTTTGGGCCAGTTCGGAAGTGAGCTCTCCAGGGAGCTTGCTAAGGACTGCGAAGTGTTGGCAATCGATAATTCCGAAGAACGGGTCCAAGCAATAGCGGAGCACGTTCATCGAGCACTCATTATAGACGCTCGAGATTTTGCAAGTCTCAGTTCAGTTGTCTCCGCGGATTTCGACGAGGCGATAGTCAGCCTGGGCGAGAGTTTGGAAGCCAGCATACTCTGCACTCTCCATTTGAAGAGAATCGGAGTGAAGACTATCCGCGCAAAAGCCATAAGCGAAGACCACGCCACAATACTCAGATCGGTGGGGGCAACGGAAAGTATATTTCCGGAACGGGAAACCGCTCGGAGGATAGCTGCCCAGATAATCAACCCTAACCTGCTCGATTTTATTCCGTTGGCTGAAGACTTTCGGGTCATGGACGTGGCCCCTCCGGATGCTTTTTATGGTCACACACTTATCCAATTGAACATTCGAGAACGCTTCGGGGTGTTCGCTATCGCGATCAAAGAGCTCGTCCCACCGCGCTTCGTGTTTCTTCCTGGCCCTGACTTTGTCATCAAGCCGAGCGACATTCTCGTGTTGATCGGTCGAGACGCGGACCTGGCAAGGCTGGCAGAGGCCGCAGCCTCTGAATTGTGAGGTCTGGACTTGCTGAGATCCCCAAGGGAAATTTGGAGGTCAGTATCGACTTCGCTGCCCAATTCCAGTCCTGTTGTCTTTCCGGCTGCATATTTTTTCTCCGCATAAAAAAGGCGCACCAATAAAGCCTCCAGTGGCTTACAGGACCATGGACAGGTAATTATTCTAGCGTGATTCTTGGCATAAAGGCTTCACCCCAAATCTGATCCACAAGTTTGTCAGTTAATGCCCGTTTGCATTCGGTTCACTAACAGGTCTTTGACAAAGGAATATCCGTTTCCCCTCTTTGCTATTGTATTTAGTGGCGTTTTCATGTATAAAGAATGAATACTTGTGTGAATCCCGTAAGGGATTTGATGTGAAATCATTTCTATTCGAGGGTGGCTAAATTGCGAAGAGCACTACTCTGGGCCATCGCGGTGGCTATGGTTTTTTCTGGTATTCCATGGACCCTTACCGATGCAGAGAGCTTGGGGCCGCAAGATCTTCGGGTCATGGCTCAAGCCGACAATTCCGAAACCGAAACAACTCCGAACCCGGGCGAAATCAGATCCCTGTCTCGTGACTCACTATCCACACTGAAACTGGACAACATAAAGCCGCTGTATACTTCTCCTGCCCTCCCCGGTGAGGGCGTATGGGAGACTTCCGGTGTCCCCAGGGATTCTATGGGCCAGCCCATCATCCATAAGACCTACTACAGGCCCAGCGTAGATTTTCCGAATGCCGTCGTTTATATGATGGTAATCGACATGAGCAAGACCTTCGCTCAATATTATGTGGGATCGCAGGAGCCAGCAGCGCCAATGGCTGTATCAGAAGTGGAGTCTGAGCTGCGTCCCAGGATTTTGGCTGTTACCAACGCCATGTGGATGCAGCGGCATTCAAGAGGTGCGGGCGCAATATTCCGCAGCAAGGTGCTCTACCCCATGGTCAACGGAATGGCTTCCATGATCGTTTACAGAGACGGGTCCGTTGACATCCAGGAATGGAATTCCGACATTCCGGTTCATATGGTGCGAGACGCACGCCAGCTAAGGCACCTGATAGTCAAGAACGGAATGGTCGTTCAATCAGTGCTTAGAAACGGACGCATGGAAGACGCCGAAATAGGCCTGGGATTCTTGCTGGGCGGTGGCGGCAAGAACTTGGATGGCAAACATTTCTGGTTCGTAGCTCATCGAAGTGCCTTTGGGATTCGGAAAGACGGCAACCTGGTGTTTGCGATCGGCCATCATATAGGGACAAAGGATCTCGCAAAAGCACTGGTACTTGCCGGATGCGACCGAGGTATGCACGCTGACGCAAATCCCCATAACATAGTGGCTAATCTTTATGTGAGGGATCCGCAGGGCAATCTCGTGGCCAAGCAGAAGCTTTCTCCCGAACAGTCGAAATACACCCTGAAAAGGTACGAAGACGCTTACAGCAAAGACTTCTTCGCGTTCTTTTCGAGAGAGGCCGGTCCCGCCAACCCAAACCGATCGGTAAGCCGCACGGAACACCAGTCTCACTTCAGGACACGCTAATACATTTTGACATTCAAACTGGGAAGAAACGGGGGAACTTTTACGCGATGCAGGTTCCCCCGATCTTGCTACCGTGAAAGCAAATCCCGATGAATGGATACCGCTGCTCGTAAGCATTCAGTCATTCGAGGGAACCGACCAATCTAGATTGTCCTTGCGAGAAGCGGAGCGACGAAGCAATCTCCATCGCCCGGGTTTTGGAGATTGCTTCGCTTCGCTCGCAATTGACCTCGTTGCGAGCGGTCTTCTCCCCCGCTTAAGTGAAGGGTTGCAGCGGCTCTTCGTTTTTACTTGACTCATGAATCAACCGCTTCTAAAATCTAAAAGTTTTTCCGGAGTTTTGATACCGGATTTCTGCTCCGATCTCTCGCATTTTTGATGGTAAATCTTTTGACCGGCTCGGACAGAAATCATTATTTCAGCGACGGAATAAAGAAAATCTAGAACGGCGAACAGGGAGGGATCTCTGCGTCGCGTTCGCGCTATTTTAGCGAAAGGAGGATCATCCTTGAAATCACTGGTATGTTTGAAACAAGTTCCTGACACGGAAACCCAGATCAAAGTCAAGCCAGACGGGACCGGCATAGCGACCGACGGCATAAAGTATGTCATCAACCCCTATGACGAGTTCAGCGTGGAAGAGGCGCTCCGTCTGAAGGAGAAATTCAAGGCCGGCGAAGTGCAAATACTCAGCGTAGGTCCTGATAGGGCGACCGAGGCTATTCGCACGGCATTAGCCATGGGAGCTGACAAGGGAATCCATATAAACGACGAGGCACTAAACCAGGCAGATCCTTTTGTAATTGCCAAGGCCCTCGCAGCAGCAGCAGCCCAGGTGGAATACGACATAATATTCTGCGGTCATCGGGCCATTGACGACGATTTCGGCGAAGCTGGCGCAATGGTGGCGGAACTGCTGGGTCTTCCCCAGGTCACCCTGGTGACCAAGGTGGAGATTTCCGAGGACAAGAAATCGGCAGTAATGGAACGTGATATCGAAGGCGGGAAGGAAACGGTGGAAGTACCCCTGCCTTGCGTCGTCACCTCCCAGAAAGGACTGAATGAGCCCCGTTACGCATCGCTGCCGGGCATCATGAAGGCCAAAAAGAAGCCAATCGACAAGAAATCGGCAGCGGATCTCGGGATAAACGCTGAACCCAAGCTGCAAGCCCGCAACTTCACCATGCCGGCCGAAAGACAGGCCGGGAAACGGTACCAGGATATGGAGCCGGCCGACGCGGCAAAGGCAGTGGTTCAGGCCCTTCGTAACGAGGCAAAAGTGATCTAGTAAACTTGCGCCCAATACCTACCACGGAGGACAATAGCAGATGTCAAAGGTGATGATATACGGAGAAATCAAAGGAGGGAGAATCAAGAAAACCGCCTTTGAATTGGCCAGTGAAGGACGTAGACTTGCAGACAAGCTCGGGGGAGACCTTGGAGCAGTGGTCATGGGCTCAGCGGGGGAACAGTTTGCCGCTGACCTGGGCCGTTACGGCGTGGACACGGTTTATGTGGTCGAGGCACCTGAACTGGAAACGTACAACTCGGAATATTTCGCTCAGGCTTTGGCCAAAGTCATAATTGAAAAGAAGCCCGAAATAGTCCTCATCAGCCATTCCATGCAGGGAAAGGATCTTGCCCCGAGGACCGCGGCTAAGCTCGGTGTGGCTACAATAGCGGATTGCATATCTTTTGAGCTTGACGGTTCCTCGCTCGTGGCCAAGAGACCCATGTACGCAGGGAAGTGCTACGCGCAGTGGGTTGCCCTGGGATCTCCTCAGATGGCCTCAGCGAGACCCAACGTCTTGGAAGTGGTTGAGACTCCCAAGTCTGGCACAGTAGAGAAAATAGCGTTCTCCGCAGACGCGAGCAGAGCCACATACACCACCAAAGACCTGAACTTGGACACCAGCGGCAAAGTTGACCTCACGGAAGCCGAGATAATAGTCTCTGGAGGCCGTGGAATGGGCGGTCCCGATTACTCCCTTCTTGAGGAGATGGCTTCAGTTTTCGGTCCCACTGCCACGGTAGGCGCTTCCAGGGCCGCGGTCGACGCAGGCTGGCGTACCCACTCGGACCAGGTTGGACAAACCGGAAAAACCGTGACACCCAACCTGTACGTGGCTTGCGGTATTTCAGGTTCCATACAGCACCTTGCCGGAATGGGCTCATCCAAGGTCATCGTGGCCGTAAACAAGGATCCCGAAGCCCCGATTTTCACCAAGGCCGATTACGGAATCGTCGGGGATCTGTTCAAAGTGATTCCGGAATTCAATAAAGAGCTGAAGGCCCTTTTGGCCGAGTAACTCCAGATTTGCCTGAATTGTGGGGGAACTTCGATCTCATTTCGCAAGTTTCCCCAACGATCTTCCTGTAAAGGACCCGCCGCCCCTGGAATAGAACAAGAACTTGTTGCTCGAAATAATGTCCGTCCGGCAGCGAGACGGACTGGACAATTGCCTTTGGCAGAAACCGTCCAGTCGGGCATTTTCGCGACGGCGGAAACTCAGATAAGCTGGAAATAATCCTGTTCTCGCAGAAATGGCGGAGACAAGTTCCCCCTAATCGGACAAGAATATATGGATTCTCAGAAGTAATGTCGATTAGGCTGCGGGGAAGCCTGAAAGAATGTCATTGCGGAATCCAGGCCGGAATCATTAGCCAATCCGCCGCGATTTTCGAGAATTACCATAGTAGCACTCACTCTTAGTATTGCCCGAGGTTTTGTCAGTACATCAAACCCCCAGATGAAAACCCGCACCTCATCCCTCTCCGATAGACGGGGATTGGCGGAATGCCGGCATATGATTATAGTGAATGAATGGAGTCGCGACCTCTAGCCATAGCCCTGAGCCGAATTGGCAGCTCGATTGCCAGGGCACGGGGGCACCGCCTCTCTAGTACACAAATACTTTTTCGAGGGGAATGATATGAAGGTCCAAGTGATTTTTTACAGCATGTACGGACACATTTTCAAAATGGCACAAGCAGTCGCCGAGGGCGTGACGGGCGTTCCGTGCGCAGAAGCGATTCTGCTGCAAGTGCCCGAGTTGGTTCCGGATGCGGCCTTGGAGAGAACTGGCGCTACGGTTGCTCGAAAAGCTTTCGCCCACATTCCGGTGGCCCGCCCCGAGTTGATGCCCGAAGCAGATGCCATAATTTTCGGCACTCCTACGCGTTTCGGAAATATGTGCGCGCAGATGAGAAACTTTCTCGATCAAACAGGACAACTCTGGGCAAAAGGAGCATTGATAGGCAAGGTCGGAAGCGTGTTCACCTCCACGGCTACTCAGCACGGTGGCCAAGAGACCACAATCACAAGCTTTCACACTACCCTCCTACACCACGGCATGGTGATTGTCGGCGTGCCTTATTCCGAGCCACGGCTGTCAGTGATCGCTGAAGTTTCAGGAGGGTCGCCTTACGGAGCGACCACACTTGCAGGTCCTGACGGCTCCCGGTCGCCTTCGGATAATGAGCTTTCCATAGCGCGCTTCCAAGGAAGGCACGTGGCCCAGATCACTGCAAAACTTGCCGGCTGAGAGTAACATGGCGTTAGCGCTTTCACCAGGATTGGATTAAGCCACAGGACGTCTACAAGGTTTACAGCGGCTTGTTTCAATAAAACCCACTGAATTGGCCGTATTGGACGGACGGTGCCATTTTTTGTCCGCATGTGCCGCGAAGCGACTCCCCAACCGGCAATTTCGACAGAGATGAGTTCTGCTCTGAGAGCCAATTCGTCAAGTGGCATAATCATTGCTAGGAACTCTGGTGAGATATGCAAAAGCATCCGAATTTGACCCCGTACCCCAGAAGCAAACCCCTCAATCAAGAGGAAGAGTGAAGCCAGGCCGATACGCATTGCAAACGCGGAAGCCTTCATCACGAGGAGAGGCTCGACTGACAGGGACTATCATGGACATCGCTGCACCGCATCTGTGTGACGCCCAACAGAATTCAACTGCCAGGCGGAATCCCGCACGGCAACCCAGTGGGGCTGCCGGCCTGACATGGCCAGCCGCCGGACGAAGATTGTCGTGCAGCGTCAACAAGGTTTACAGGGGGGGAGTAAACAAATTAGCCGGTTGCCGATCCTTGATTGGAGACGTGACATTTCTTGTCCGTTTTGACTCTTACTGGCAAGACGGTCGAGTCAAATCACCAGTGATCATGCCGATCAAGTGATCGGAGGAGTGGCACGGTTGTTGCTTAACAGGTGATAACGATTTCCTGAAAAACCCACAGGATTCGCACACCGCAAATGGATTTGCCCCAAAGACAAGAAAGGAGAAGGAGAGAGATCATGCTAAGCAAGTTGAGGAACGTAAAAGGCTTTACGCTCATCGAGCTGATGGTCGTTGTGGCGATCATCGGTATCATTCTCGCAATCGCGATCCCGTACTACATTTCCTACAAGAGGACCAGTTGCGACAGATCCGCGGATGCAGATATCCGCAAGATTTCCGCTGCTGTGGAGAGGCTGGGGAACGAGTTGGTCGACCTTAACCTGAAGTTCGACGCTGACACTACTGCCCAGCAGCTTGCTGTACAGAACCTGTTGACCTATATGGTCGGCCCGTACTACGGTTTCAGGGGCGGCAGCAAGAAGTGCGAAGTACTCATCAGGATGGGGGTTGACGGAACAAGGTACAGCATAGAAGGCTGCTCCATGAAGGGAAGCCATCCCGCTGGGTCAGGCACCCGTTATCTGTATCGTGCGCCGGTTGCCGGCGGCGGTGACTTGCCTGCGACAGTCAGCACATCCGGACTGTGCACGAACGCCAGCAGCCGATCGGCTACCGTTTTTAACGCGTATCCTTTCGATGACGGCACAGAATACTGCTACACTGAGTCCATGGTCGACCCGACCGGCGGAGCTGGAACCTACGCATTCACATCCAGAACGCCGCGCAGCATCGACTGCAAGAGTATTGGCGGCTCTGACTAAGCCAGCATCTTAACCCGATGCGAGAGCAGGCCCTCATGTTGTGGGCCTGTTTTCGTTTTGAGTAGTTTACTCGCTGTTCCGATTCGTTTGCACAAGGTTGGGGTGCCATATGTTTCCACAAAGAATTGAACGGGATCGGAAAATACGTTAACATGCCTGGGAGTTATTTACCGTTCGGAACCCGACAACCGACTGCGCTTGCTCGTATGCCGGACGTAAAAGGACAGTACTTTTGGCAGCGACCATAATGCTTGGACGCCGAACAATCTACACCATTCTGTTTGCGACGTTTCTCCTCATCCTTCTGGCACTGCATTACCGTGCATTTCACGCTCCGTTGTACTACGATTCGACATACCTTCAAGAGAATGAACATGCGTTCGCGTCCGGAGAGCTTACCAAAGTAATTAGCCTGTTTCCTCAGCGTCCTCTCGCAATGACATCTTTCTACCTGAACTATCTGATATCCGGGCTCACTCCTTCCCATTTCCGCATGGTCAATGCCCTGTTGATGGCGGGCACGGCTTTGATGGTTGTACTCATAATCCTTATTCTGCAGGGCATAACGTATGGATCCGATCCGGGGATAATCCCTGAAAGACGGCTAATAGCACTGTTCCTAGGACTTTTCTTCCTGGTCCATCCGATTCAGACGTTTCTGGTCCTATACATCTGGCAACGCATGGCTCTTCTTTCGGCTTTCTTCTATTGTGCGGCGTTCCTGGCGTACCTGGTGACGAGATCTGGCAGATTCGAGCCAAAATGGGCCGGGTACCTGACCTGCTCGGTGATGTTCTTGTTGGGGATTGCCAGCAAAGAGAACGCTGTAACATTTCCGGCGACAATCATTCTTGCCGAAATCGCTTTTTTCAAAGTTAATTGGAAAACGGTGCTCAAGAGGGCGGCGTTGCTGGCCGCAGCCATGGTTTTGCTGGTCGCCATTTTTTCATTCCTCGAACGTCCCCACGGTGAAATCACAAGGGATCCCGGAGTTCTGGCCACAATAAGACAGTATTATTTCGAAGGAGCACAAACTCCTGCCCAGGTTCTCATAAGCCAATGCCAAATGATTTTTCGCTACTTGGGCCTTATTCTATTGCCGCTTCCATCTACGGTTCAATTTATCAGCCCTCAGATAATGCACACATCGCTGCTTGAATCTCCGGGGGCAATTGCAGGATTGATTGGGGCGGCCGCATTCACCGGGCTTGGTTTGTATCTGTTGCGAAGGCGTCCTTTGGCAGGATTCGGAATCATGTTCTTCCTGATCAACCTGTTACCTGAGGCGGTACTTGTGCCTCAGTACCTTTTCATCGTGTACAGAGCCATGCTACCCATGATAGGGATTCTTTTCGCAGCGGCCGACGGCCTGGACTTTGCTCTGGCAAAGATTCGACAGGCTCAGGCCAAGAATTTCCTACGCGCAGCATTAGCAGCAGGTCTTTGCCTCTGCATAGCCCTGACAGCATTGAGCACCGTTAGAAAAGCACGATCCTGGGAAGATCCTAAAACACTATGGACAGATGTGGTGAACCATCTTCCTGCTGACTATTCCAGAGCCGAGAAATGGGGCACGCTCCAGGCTCTCAACAATCTGGGACTGAATCTCCGTCGCGCTGGCAAGCACGACGAGGCCGTATACTACCACCTTAGAGCCCTGGAGGTCTCGCCGAATTGGTCAGAAACCTACACGGCTTTGGCAGACGCCTATGCAGACGTCGGAGAAAAGGAAAAGGCCGGACAAGCCTATTCCAAAGCCTTGAAGGCGAAGCCTAATTTTCACTCGGCTCATGCCGGACTGGCAAATCTCCTGATACGAGAAAACAGGATTGAGGATGCCAAACCCCATCTGAAGAAGGCCATCGACATTGCCCCTAATAAGGCCGAATACCGCAACCTTATGGGTATTCTCGTTCTTAAGGAGGGGAACAACTCCGAGGCATTGCTCCATTTCAGTAAGGCTGTGGAATTGAAACCCAATTATGGAGAAGCTCATTTCCACTTGGGTAAGGCGCTTTCCAAAGTAGGAAGAACCAGTGAAGCCGCTTTTCAGTATTCTAAAGCTCTGGAACTTGATCCCAATTATTGGCAGGCCCATAATGACTTGGGCATTATCCTTGCCAAAGCTGGACGGATCGAGGATGCCATCTTCCATTTCCAGGAAGCCCTGAAAACCAAGCCTGACGACCAGGCTGTTAAGGCCAACCTGGGGAATGCTCTCAAACAAATGGGAGCCTTTCTGAAGAAATAGAGCTCTGATCGTTACCAACGGCATGTGCCCTTTTCTCTTCGGGAA